>JAHEAA010000001.1 GCA_019721035.1 Candidatus Sysuiplasma acidicola | reverse complement strand
CGGCAACATAGTGCTGCTGTGGGACAACGGCGGTCCCCACAGACGTGTCGACGTGAAACAGTTTCTCTATGAAAACAGGAAACGACTCTACACAAGGAGATTCCCTGCATATGCGCCAGAACTCAACCCGGACGAGCAGATATGGAATGTACTCAAGTATCAGGAACTCTCGAACTGGTGTCCCGATACAGTAGAAGAGATGAAAGCCAGAGTGAAGGGTGTCATGAGCAGGCTGAAGAGGAATCCGGAGAGGATACGGAATGCGATGGTGCACTCCCGGCTGCCGCTACCCTCAATCCATACATGCCGACAGTAGTGCAAAATAATCCATTCTCAATCCAAAGGAGAATAGCTCATCAAAGTTTTATTATACTCTGGCGCATGATTGTACAGTGTGGATTACTACAGCGAACTGATAGAGGAAATCAAGACTGACAGGATCGTAGATGCCACAGAATTAGAGAGGAGAAAGGTCCAGCTCTGCAGAAAGTACAGCATGAACGACATTCCTGCAAATTCGGAGATACTCAGCAGGACCCCTCCGGACGCCATTGCGAAGGTTCTTCCGATCGTCAGGCTGAAGCCGTCAAGGACGATAAGCGGCATAGCCGCAATAGCCATAATGACTTCGCCTTACAACTGCCCCCATGGCACATGTGTTTACTGCCCGGGAGGCGTCAGCAACAACTCCTCGCAGGCCTACACGGGAAAGGAGCCGGCTGCCAGAAGGGCAGCAATGAATGATTTCGATCCGTATAGACAGACCTCTGCCAGGATTGAACAGCTCAACGCTATCGGGCATTCGACAAACAAAATAGATCTCATCATAATGGGTGGTACCTTCACCGCCAGAACGGAAGAATATCAGGAATGGTTTGTCCGCAGGGCATTCGACGCTATGAACGGTTTCGATTCCACAGGCATCGAGGAGGCTCACAGACTCAACGAGTGCGGGACGAACAGATGCATAGGCATGACTGTGGAAACCAGACCCGATCAGTTGAGCAGCAGACAGATAGATTTTTCAATGAGGATGGGAGCGACAAGAGTCGAACTTGGCGTTCAGTGCCTGTATGACGATGTGCTCAAAAGGGCAAACAGAGCGCATGACGTGCTGAGCGTCGCCGATGCGACGAGAAGGGCAAAGGACGCGGGGCTGAAGGTTGGTTACCACATGATGCCCGGACTTCCGGGCATGACAGATGAGATGGAACTCCAGAATTTCAGGCGCCTGTTCAGTGACGAACGTTTCAGACCGGACATGCTCAAGATCTACCCGACGCTGATAATCGAGGGGACGCCGCTCTTCGAAATGCACAGGAAGGGACTGTATCAGGAATATACGCTCGAAAAAGCGGTAAAGCTGCTTGCCGAAGTCAAGAGGGACATACCTCATTACGTCCGCATACAGAGAATACAGAGAGACATACCTGCGCCGATGATAAGTTTCGGCGTGAAGAAGAGCAATCTGAGGGAGCTCGTGAAAGAGGAAATGGAGAGGAACGGATGGAGGTGTGGATGCATCAGGTGCAGGGAGGTAGGACATCTCGGTATTGATGAGTCGGAGATAAGGGCAGAGGATCTGGAGTTGAAAGTGCTGGGTTACGATGCAAGCGGCGGTAAGGAGGAATTTATTTCGTTTGAATGCGGCGATGCCATTGTTGGTTATCTCAGATTGCGCCTGCCTTCCGACGGCCCGGCGTACATAAGGGAATTGAAAGTGTTCGGTAGGGTCGTGCCGGTGGGAGAAGAATCTGCGAAGGATTGGCAGCACCGAGGATACGGGACAAGGCTGGTGAATGAGGCAGAGGAAATGGCCAGGGCTGCAGGATACGGCATAATGAGAGTAACGAGCGGCGTCGGTGTCAGAGAATACTACAGAAAGATGGGTTATCAGAGCGACTCGTACTATCTATCCAGAAGGCTGTGACACACGCTCCGGGCTGCTGCGGTGCAGAATTACAGCTCTAACATTATTAAAGGGATTGCATCTTATCATTCAGTGTACTGCACAGTGTACAAAGGCATCTGCCGAAACTGATTGCACGGTGTGTGAAATACATGATCTGTCTGGTGTGCGGAACAGAACTTACTGACGGGGAGGCCATATGCGGCCCATGCGCCATATCCCACATCAGGGAGGAGTGGTTCTCTGACAGGGAAGGGTATTTCAGGTTAAGGAGTAAAGCTGAACTTGTCTCCGTTCTCGATGACGGACAGTTCCACATGACACTCGGCGGGGAAACTATGGACGAGCGCATAGCGGAACTGCCTGAAACTGTAGAAGGATACAGAACAGCCAGGCGCCTAATGCACGAGGTGATGGACGAATACAGCAGAGGCGATAATGTTCAGCTGCCACGTTACTCCCACGTGGCGCGTTCACTAGTCAAGCTTGAAAGATATGACGAGTTGTTTCCTGAGGAATGCGACAGATCACTATGCAATTCGCTTGCATCGCTGTACTACGAGGCACTGAAGAGTTTCACTCTGCCGTTTGCTCCGGCAGACTTTATTTATGAAAGGAGGAGGGTCCTGAAGGAGAGAGCAGATTACTGGCTGCGCAGGGGAGGCGGTGAAGGGGATGAGAGAAAAGTCTATCCGCTAGTGCCCGGACCGGAAGATGCGCCGGAATCTGACAGTGATGTCCGGCAGGAGCCGCGGAAAGCCGGACAGGATACTGACGCTCTAAGATTACGGATAAGGGCCATGGAACAGCAGATTGCAGAACTGAGAATGGTCGTCCCCGCCGGTACCGCCGTTGAGCATGAGACCGATGCGATTACCATAACGGCACTGAACAGAATAACCGAACTCAGAGAAAAAATAGAGAGTCTTGAAGAAAAAGTACAGAGGCTTAAGCTTGCCGGGGAGGGGAAAAATATAGCGACACTCGGCAGTGATTCGGTAATCGGGAAGCCAGTGCAGAATGCACCAGACCGGCAGATGAAGAGCGATGAATTTGACAGAATGCGGAAGAGAATCGCAGTAAGCATGCTGATTGGAGAGTCCCGGGACGCGTTCAAAGACTCGTTTGAGTTGCTGCAACGCGGAAGCAAAGACGGGAAAGACTTCGAAACAGCGATACTCCTTGCCCTGAAAATGAACGATCCGGAAAGGCTGAAACTTATCAACGAACTGGCCCCCCGGCACAATGCAGAAGGACTGAGTCGCCTCGCGCAGGCGGTATTTGCGTGGAAGAACGGGAAATGGGGCTCTGCCATACAGCTCGCAGATGATGAGATGGAGCAGACTGGCTCATCAGCGGCGTTTCTGCTGAAGATGAACATCTGCAGACAGTACGGGCTTACAGACGGGGCCGATGAACTCGATGAGCAGAGAGGGAAGGTGAAGAATATGGCTGCGGGAGCCGAACTTCTTTCGAGGATTTACCTGCAGCTTGACATGTGGGGCGCAGCCATACAGTGCCTCTCAGTGCTGCCTGAACACGACTGGACTGACGCAATGTGGGCAGACTATGGGATGGCGATGGAGCAGAAGGGTACAGATGACAGCGCGATGGAGGCTTACGACCGATCACTTCAGCTCAACGGACTGAACGTTACATCAACTGTGAGAAAGGCATTGCTCCTTTCGGCAAATGGCAGGAATACTGAGTCCGAGGAACTTCTGAAAAATGCAGTGGAACTCTGGCCCTCCGTGGCAAGAGTGAGGGCGTCCATTCTGGAGGCAATGGGGAAGAGGGAATATGCGATTCAATTGCTGAAGGAAGCGGCCCGCGAGGACAGCGAAGATGTGAAGATCGTCAGGGCAGGCATTTCGATATCAGCGAAGCTAGGAAAGAGAAAAGACAGGAAATACTTCGCTTCGCTTCTCAGCACAGGAGGTGCAGTACAATGAGCACGATGTCTCCGGGCAAATCCGGAAATGCGCTTGAAAAAGGGAAGATAGTACTGGACAGCCTGACATTTGACAAATACTCCGAACTTTGCTCGATGCTCGCAGAAAAACTCGGCATGAAGATTTCTGGCAGGGAGCTTTCAAAGGAAATGCTTCTGCTGAAGGGAACGGTGAAAGGGAGGGAATGCACGGCACTCTGCACGCTGCCCGGGGTGAGCGCTGGAGGACGGGGCGTATCCGCAGCAGCAAAGGCGATTGAGAAGGCAGGCGGTGTCGTGATCATACTTTCACACGAGCACATCGCGATGGAAGCCGGCAATGGAAACGTAATGGCGGTCGTCACAGGCGATGACTTTACCAGGATGGCATCCAGAACGTCCGTATTCAATGATGAGCTGCAGAACATGAACGCTCCAGAAAGAATGTCGCCCGGACTGATTGAGGAGAAGAGAAGATACAGCGACATGCTGAGATATGCCAGACAGAGATACGATGCCGGTGATTTGGACGAGGCCGCAAGCACTGTAAATCTTCTCCTGACGATCAGGCCTGGTGCAGACGAGCTTCACAGACTCCGTGGCAACATACTTCTCAAGAAGGGGAAGACGGCTGATGCTGCGGCTGCCTTTTCTGAAGCGGTCCGTTACGGTCCGACAAATACGGAGAATCTGGCAGGCAGAGCCGAAGCGCTGTACCGTCTTGGAGATTATACTGGCGAACTCGAATGTTACGACAGGATACTTAAATTGAATCCCTCGCACAGGACTGCGCTGCAGAACAGAGGAGCGGCGCTGCAGCAATCCGGGAGACTTGCCGAAGCGGTCGTTGCTTACGAGGCTGCAATATCGAAGTTTGGTAGAGACCCCGGAATACTTCGAAACCTTTCGCTGGCACACTATAACCTGCACGACACGGCCAAGGCACTGGATGCGCTGGATGCCATTCTCTCAGCCAACCCTTCCGACGAAAGAGCGATCAGGCTCAAGGGCCTGATATTGGCGGAAATGGGAAGCGATGCGGCTCTGGATTACCTTGAACGATATAATGCCATCAGAGAAGAGGCGGATGTCCTTGGAGTCATTGCCGCCCTTTACAACAGAAAGGGCAGGAGGAAGGAAGCGGGCGCTTACGCTGAACGTGCACTGAAGTTGGATCCTGGAAACAGGATCGCACTGAAGCAGTTCGACGAAGCACAGAAGACAGATGTAGCAGCGGTTCCTCCGCAGACTGTTCAGTCAATACAGGAAGCATGGACTGAACCTGAAAAAAAGCAGGAAAGAGGCGTGGCGGCGGTCATTGCATCTCACCTGACCGAGCAGCCGCGCGCGCATGATTCTGTCGCCGTGAGGAGTGTGCTGGATGCTGAGCAGATTGCCGACATTGTCGAAAAAGAGTTTCGCTCACCAGAAGCAATTTATGATGCACTGCGTCTGCTACAGGCAATAGGAACGCAGCAGGCAAACGGTGCCATAGACATTCTTCTGGACAGGATTATGCGGCGGGATGGATATCGGCCGGACACGGGCATCATGAAGATTGCGGAAGGGCGGGCATTCGAGAAGGGTGATTTTTCACGCTCGGCAGAACTTGGCAGAAAAATCATAGCGGAAGGCAATGACAGGGAAGCTGCCTGCCGGCTGCTTTCGTCACTCATTGAGCGTTACGCATTTGATGACGCCAAGACACTGGTTGAGGAACTTGACGGCCCTATTGGGCTGGATCTTCGTGCAGCGCTGCTGGCCATGGACGGAAGGACCGGAAAAGCCATGAGGCTGCTCTCCGTACGGGAGGGGAATAGCACGTCTGCTGGTGACAATAACGCAGGCGCGCTCATCATGATGAGAGAGGGAACTGGAGAAGCCGTGAACCACTACACTACGCTCCAGGAGAGGAGCGCTGCCGGCGGGATAAACAGGGCGGTGGCACTTTACCTGAGGGGGGACCGGGCGCTTGCTTCAGAGTTGCTTTCCCGCGAACCGGCGCGCATGTGGCAGCATCCGTTCAATCTGGGTTATATGTTTCTGGAGAACGGCAAAACGGAGGAGGCAATCGGCGAACTGACGCGTGCGGCCGCGATGGGGAGGGATGCCGATGCACTGAATGTCCTGGGCGTTGCGCTGGCTCATGCCGGAAAGAACAACGAGGCGAAAAAACGGTTTGAGGAGGCGCTTTCCATTGACGGGAGACACAGAGAAGCAAAACGGAATCTCAGGCATATTGAGAGGGTACTGAGACACTGAACTTCAGCAGGTCATATTTTTATCCATCATCCGTTTCTGGTGATTCATGAAGGTCAGGCCTGCGGCAAGAGCAGCGCGCATGGAATATGCCATAAGGGATGTCGTGCTCCCGGCACGGGAGCTTGAGAAGAAGGGTATCGATGTCATCAGGATGAATATTGGTGATCCGGATGCATTCGACTTTGACACGCCCGAGCACATAAAGAGGGCGATGTTCGATGCCGTGCTGGATGGTTACAACGGTTACGGCGATTCCGAAGGAGACGTACAGCTCCGCGGGGCGATTGCGTCAAGGGAGAGGAGGAAGAACGGCAAACAGGCAGAAATAGAAGATATAATTGTCACTACCGGCATTACGGAGGGCATACAGCTGCTTCTTGGTGCGCTCGTAGAAGCCGGGGACGAATTGCTGGTTCCCGGACCCACGTATCCTCCATATTCGTCAGTGACGGGATTTTTCGGCGGCGTTCCTGTCGCCTACAGGACTATTGAGGAAGAAGGATGGAGACCGGACGTGGAAGACATGAGGGCCAAGATCACGCCGAAGACCAGGGCGATACTCACTGTCAGCCCGAACAACCCGACAGGCGCAGTGTACAGCGCGTCAGACATGAAGGCAATATGCGACATGGCGGCAGAACATGACCTGCCGCTCATATCCGACGAAATTTATGATATGCTGACATACGGCGTTGAGCATGTCTCGCCTGCAACCGTATCCAAAGATGTGCCGGTTATCACACTCAACGGTTTTTCCAAGAGCTATCTGGTCACCGGATGGAGAGTAGGATACGTAATCTTCAGGGATGCGGGAGGGAAACTGACTGATCTTAAGGAGGCATTCCTGCGGGAAGTGAGAGCAAGGCTCTGCGCAAGCAATCCCGCACAGCGGGCAATGATCGCGGCGCTTGAAGGTCCGCAGACGCACGTCCAGAAGATGGTCAGGGCACTCAAGGAGAGGAGGGATTACGCCGTACGTAGAATAAACGCAATGGATAATCTGTCTGTTACATCGCCAGATGGTGCATTCTATCTGTTTCCGAAAATTGAGAAAGGACGCTGGAAAAGCGATCTTGAGTTCGTGCTGCATGTGCTGCGCGAAGGACATGTGCTGCTCGTGCACGGGTCTGGCTTCGACAGGCAGTACGGCAATATGCACTTCCGTTCGGTATTCCTTCCGCCGATGGAAACGCTTGAGAAAGCGATGGACGGTCTGGAGATGGCGCTCGCCGTACGACCGTGAGTCTTAAAAAATCACAACATATATTTCAGAGAGCGGCCTTGGCGTATTGTATGGGATCTGGCATTGATGAGGCAATCGGCAGCAGGCTCTCAGGAAGCACACCGTGCTATGGACACTGCAAAAGCGAAGCTCGGCATCACATGATAGACGGGGAAGGCGGACGTATCGCTTGCTTTTCATGCAGTACCGGTTACGTTTCGCGCATAGTAATGTACAGCAAAGATTCGTGTGCAGAGTCGCTCAAATCGTTTGTTTCGAAAGCGGTTAAGGGAGCGATGGATATCAGGGAGGAGGATATCAGGGTGGCGACGAGACATCCATGGGAGATGGGGCTTGAAGAGGATGCTGCACCTGACGTCATTCTCAGAGAGGCCTACTGGACACAATATTACAGGAGAACAAAGTCCGATGATCCTGCCAGAACGGCACTTTTCAGATGCACTTCGTGCGGCACATTGTTCACGCAGTCCCTCAATTCCGCTCATTCAGTTTGCGCAGGATGCAGTCACGAGGAAGGTGGCAGTCTGTGACGGGCGTTAAACGCATAAGCGTCGTATACGCAAACTGGTGTCCACACTGTGTTCCGACGACTACGGAGCCGATGAAACAGTACGCGGCTGAACTTGGTGCAGAGCTTGAGCTCATAGACATCGACGTAGCGGAGGAAAGGGCGGACGGCCTTGTCAGGAAATACGGCGACTGGGCAGAGGATTATCTGATACCTCAGGTGTTCTTCGAATTTGATGACGGCAGGATTGTGCACGTCATGACTGGTTTTTCCGAAGGTGTTGAATACACGCGCAGCGCAGTCGAAAGACTCCATGGAAGCAAGTTCTACAGAGTACTCAGGGCGCGTTAGTCAGTCACGGCGCACGTAAATATCGGTAATGTTCCTGAGCCCGGAAAAGAGCGGCACCGGGGAGTAGAGGAACGTGTGTCCTCTGGAACGCTGTATGAATGCCCCCATTTCTGATGTCGAGTCGATGTTCGAATATGCAACACGCAACGCCGAAAGAAGCCTCGCGCCGTCAGTGAAAAACAGCCTCTTGAGCGAAGTGAACGGGACGGCAATCTGATTCTCGAATGCCATCTCGACGACTTCGGCGGCATCCTTTCCGTGCATCGACCCTTCCATAACATCTATCAGGAGAGGGTAGTGTAATGAAATGTAAAAGTTATTCTCTTCGCAGAGCAAAGCTGCCCTGTAATCCGGATATGCGCCGAACGCGTCGCCGTTGAGGAGTAGAGGGACGCCCATCTCCTCCTTGCCCGGATACTCCACTTCTGATACGAAAGAGTTGTACGCGGACACGGCATCGGCCATTCTGCTGTACATGACGGCGTGACCGTG
Organism: Candidatus Sysuiplasma acidicola; assembly: GCA_019721035.1. Lineage (NCBI taxonomy): Archaea > Methanobacteriati > Thermoplasmatota > Thermoplasmata > Candidatus Sysuiplasmatales > Candidatus Sysuiplasmataceae > Candidatus Sysuiplasma > Candidatus Sysuiplasma acidicola. Next base: position 183,050 of record JAHEAA010000001.1, on the reverse strand, counting down.
TACGGCCGCAAATCTGCTCACGACGACGGACATGGCCTCCCTTCTGCGCTTTATGTCCTGCGTGATTTCGGAAGCATCAGATTCGGGCAGGAGTTTGAGCATGCTGTTGATATCATATGCAGAAGCATTGCGTATCAGTGTCGCCTCAATCATTGGGCCAGAAGGAATATCAAGCGCCTTCGGAACCCTGACATCGAATTCCTCGCCGGATACAACGTCCACGAATGTGGCTCTGTTTTTCTGGAATCTCGGAATAGTGAAAACAGAATTTCTCTGTGAAACGACGTTTTTGAAAACCGGTCTGACCCTGTCGCTGAGCAGCCTGCCGAATGTTGCCATGTACCAGTCCGGGGGAAGCATCCCGACTGCGGGTATCACGAACATGGTGCAGTACCACTGCAGAAACTCCATGTTTCTGAGTTCGGAATCCTGCATCATTGCCGTGTATACAGGGGACGAATAGATGGTGCCAAATCTCTCCTCTGCACGTTCCCCTGTGCCGGGTATCATATAACAGGATGCCCTGTATATTTCACTCTGTGCTTCGAAATGGTTGTGTATGGAAGCAAACGTTCTGTTGGACGCAAGCATGTCGGAATAGCTCGTCATGAGAAGGGGCAGGAATGACTTGTAGTTCCGCATCACCATATCGGCAAGGTATTCATGACCGGAGGCTGCCGCCCGGTCAACCGTTTGTCCCAGCGATTTGAGCGCTGCAACTGCTTCGTCCGCTGAGAATGAGTTCTTCCTGGCTGCGTCACCAAGCAGGTTGTTTCCCAGATTTTTCTCCAGTGTGTTGTCGTCAAGAGTCTGGTATGTGCCGTCCAGGATGTGGTCTATTGCAGACAGCAGTTCTTTGTCTGAAAGCTGCTGCCTGTACTGGTAGTAGACATATATCACCAGTTCCGAGAGCAGCAGCGGGTCTGAGGACAGCATCGCGTCCAGCCCCTTCAGTTCGTTTGTCGTCGACTCACCGGGAGCACGAACAAGCTGAGTACAACTTAATCTTTCCGAAATCACGCAGGCAGTCAAGCAGTGGTAACGTGAAAAACATTTGGAAAGGCGTTTAATAAGAGGTTTCTTCGGATCTGAGGCAGCTCAGTGACGGAATCTCCTGAGAATTATAGCACCAGTTCCAACGGCAGCCGCGAGGACTATAAGGCCGGCAGCAGCAACGCTGCCCGCAACGCTGCCCGGGGAAGGTAATACAGATGCTGTTTCGCTCAGCCCCACGACCGGGTCGTAGGACAGTTTAGTGTAGTTGGTGTTCCAGCCGGCCGGTGTGTTGAAAACAAACCATATGTGAGCCATGCCGGCGTCTTCAATCCCGTGACTGAACATTTTCACGGTCACATTCACAGGGGTTGTTGTGTGGTTGCTGTATGTTGCATTTGCAGTGGAGCCCCAAGAGACGAAACCAAGTTTCAGGAAACTTCCCTGCATGACAGATATATTGTCCTCTCGTGCCTGTGAGTAATCTGCGCTCCTGTAGCTGTCATTGCCACGGTCGCCGACATTAATGCCCGTGGAAGTGGGAGCATCGCCCCGGTTGTCCTCAATTGTCCGGTGACCCGTTACTGCCACGACCAGGGCAAGTTTGTCACCCGTGTTGTTTAACCATGTCCATTTGTTGACAGAGAGATCGAACTTCACATGCGCCGTGGACTCGTTTATATGAAATGTCACTGCAATGCTTCCGGGACCAACAGCTCTCATCGGCTGCATTAAACCGCTGTCGCCTGTCCTCTGTTCCTGCTGTCCAAAGAATGTTCTGCTTGCATTCATCTGACCCAGCGAGAACTCTTCCGAAGTCAGAGTGAAGGTTATGTTGACCATTTTTGAGGCGTTATCATATGTTATTGAAACTCCGCTGCTGTAGTTGAATATGCCAGTCCCGTTCATTTCACCGAAATCCGGAAAGGCCCTGACGGTAGAAAGCACTGCAACAGGCGTACCGCTGCTGTTTAATTCATAGACCCCGCGGACGTCGACTGTGAAACCCGTGGTGTTGCTGTTGTTCCGGTAGAATATGTGCAGCATTGGCTTGAATCCCTGGAATTGAACGATCATCTTGCTGTTCGACACGATTATTGAGTTGTCATGGCTGGTTACAGTGGGCATGCCGTTATCGTGTATGCCGCCCTGCTGGCTCGCCCCCAGTGCCACAGAGGTACCGGACACCAGTACAAACGCAACAATGGACGCTGCAAGTATTCTGTGTGTTATTCCCATGCCGATCACCTGAAAAAAAGCCGCATCCACTCTTAAATATGTTATTTGACACTCTTCGAACGCACTGGGAAAGACGCGCGTTTCAGCGGCTGAAAACGTGCTTGGAGGCGTCTGGAGCTCTGGACGGGCAATCAAAAAGGTTTAAAAACAGCACCTGTAATCCCATCACATTACGGCCGGTGATAAAGAATGGCAGAAGACGCCCAGATAAAAGCAGATACTGAAGCTGATAATTCGAAACGCATAAGCCCGGGCGACATTGTTCAGATAGAACTTGATGCTTGGATAAACGAAACTGGTAAGTTATTCCAGACTACCAGCAAGGAGAATGCGCAGAAAGAGGAAATTTACGATGACAAGACTGTTTACGGCCCTGTTTTTGAGATTGTGGGCAAGAACAGATTCTTTCCAGGACTCGAAAAATCGATGAGCGCCGCGTCGGTAGGACAGGAAGTGGAGTTGCTGATAAAGCCGGAAGAAGGGGCTGGAAGCAGGGACCAGAATCTTGTAAAGCTCTATTCGGTCAGGGAATTCGAAAGGATGAATGTTGAGCCAAAAGTTGGCGTCGATGTGAGGATTGGAGACAGGGTGGGAAGAATAACGCAGGTGACTGTAGGTCGTGTCAGGGTCGATTTCAACAATCCTCTCGCTGGACACACGCTGAAGTACAGATACAGGGTCCTCGCCAAGATCGAAGAACCTCTGGAGAAGTTCAAAGCAATTGCGGAAATGTACTATGGCACCAGTTCCGGTTTCGACATTAAAATAGATGGCGACAGAGCGGTAGTAGTCCTTCCTGATTCGTGCAGACTCGACCCCAGATGGGTCAATGCTAAACTCAGGATAGTTGCCGAAGCCTATGAAACAATAGGATTGAAGGAAGTCGAGTTTGTGGAGAAGTATGTAAAACCGGCTCCGCCGGTAGCAGCTGTGCCGGAAGCAAAGGCAGAGAAGGCACCTGAAGAAATTACAGATGAGACGACTGACAGTGCAAAAGGAAATGAATCAACAGGCGTGGAAAAACAATAAGACTGTGGGAATGAGGGGCCACGCCCCTCCAACGGGCGTGTGGCCTAGTCAGGATATGGCACTTGCCTCCTAAGCAAGTGGTCGAGGGTTCGAATCCCTCCACGCCCGCTCCGTTCAGGTGCGCGTCTACCAATTTCTTCGGCTCCTTCTTCGAGTCGAAAGGCATAATTCAGCCTATCCCTCACCCCACTGGCCATTTCGACCCGGGTAACGTGAGTATAGCCTTGCGTGCTCTTCAGCGATACGCGTCCAAGATGTATTCGAACCATCAGGATGGGCGCTTTAATGCATAGAGCGAACGGACGTGCCTCATATCAGTGTCATAAGGTATGCAGACAGAAGCGTCACAAACAGAACCGGCACTGCGATGGTGAGACCCACCCTCACGTAATACAAGGGCCTGATTCTTATGCTATTTTTCCTGTCAAGCGTGTAAAGCCAGAGCATCGTTGCAAGGGAACCGATAGGTGTAAACTTCGGTCCAATGTCATTCCCTATGACATTGGCATAAACCAGCGATCTGCCTCCTGTCACGTGGACAAGCGCGAGATTCCCGATCATTACGGAAGGCATGTTGTTCATTACAGCCGCCATAAAAGAGAAGAGGAAACCGGAGAATATCATCGGCACCGGTCCGCCGAACACAAGGGTGGCGGAAACTGCGGATGAAACAAGCTGTGTCAGGCCCGCTCTGCCGAGGCCGAAAACAACAACATACATTCCAAACGAGAAAAGCACAATCTGCCATGGCGCCTCCCGCAGTATTTTTCGCGTGTCAATCCTCTTTCCCCTTTTTGCTATGAGCAGCACCGCCGCGGCGAACGGAACCGCTACAGCTGCTACAGGCACATTGAAGAATCCGCCGGCTGAATAAGCGATAACAAGCAGAATGATTATGGGAATGGACAGACAGAAGACAACAGGGTCTCGCACAGACAGTGAAGGATCTGGAAGATCCGCGTGGTTGTAGAGGGGCTGTATGTTCCTTCTGTAGAAGAACATTATGAGCAATATGCTCGCTGTGACAGACACGACATCAGGTACGAGCATCGCAATTGCATAATTTATAAATGTTATGTGAAAATAGCTTGCCGAAACAATATTGACTAGATTGCTGACAACGAGAGGAATGCTGCCTGTGTCGGAGACAAAACCCACAGCCATGACAAATGCCAGCGTTCCCTTTCTGTCCAGCCCAATCTTCCCTGCCATGGCAATTACGATTGGCGTCAGAACAAGCGCTGCCCCATCGTTGGCAAAAAGGGCCGAGACTGCAGCAGTAAGCAGCATAACGAGCAGGAAGAGATGCATGGAACTGCCTGCGGAATATCGTGCGATGCGTATAGCGATGTACTCGAAGAGACCTGCTTCGTCGAATACCAGCGTTATCACTATGACCGAGACAAATGTAAAGGTTGCATTCCAGACAATATTCCAGACAATAATTAGATCGGGAAGTGTAGTCAACCCCAGGACGACGCTTATCACGCCACCTGCGACAGCCCAGTATCCGATACCTATGTTCCGGGGCTTGAGGAGAACCAGAACAAGAACAGAGGTGAATAACAGCGAAGCCTCGGCGAACAAAATGTCGTTCATTTCAGCGCACACTCCATCCCAATGGTTTGTGCGGACGCAAGGTGACAGATTCTGCACTCGGCGTAGAAATGGAAACACACTTCAGGCTGAGACACAGCATAACACGCTCTCGGTACGGTACGGCCGAATAGGACAAAGGATTCGACACTGCGGGGGCCGAAGATGAAAACGCCAAATCAGAAAAGCGCCATCTTTCGAAGAATTTCCACGCAGTCATATCTTCCAACCCACAGAAACGATAAACTTTGCAATTTGAGAAGTTCACACGTCTTTTCCGGCACCGGGTACCTTCACTTTTTTCAGAACATCATCAACAAATTGGATGTCATCTATACTGAAAAATGCCCATTTACCAATCTTTCTCCGCCTGACGATTCCTGTCCTCTCGAGCAAACCGAGTTGATAGGATGCCATTGGCTGAGTCAGACCGACAGCCTGAGTCACTTCGCACACGCACATCTCCTTCCTGCGTATCAGCATCACGAGCATCAATCTGTTCGGATCGCCCAGAGCGGCTAACTTTCCTGCCACGTCTGAAATCACTGCTGCACTCTTTCCAGAGCGAAGTTTCACGGCATATTTTCTGGTCCTGCCGAGTTCGGCAACACTGCACAGACCCTCGTCAGAAAGCCGTCTAAGGGTGTTTTCAGTTTTTCCGTGTCTTTCCTTCACAACCAACCACAGGCGTTGCATTACATAAATATATTTGAATATATTGATGTAAGGGATACAAACAATAATATTGAAAACAACTGTATCAGATGAAGCGGATCTACCGGAGTTCATTCACGATGGCTTTTATGCCGTCCGTTACAGAAACAGATGCTTCGAAACCTATGTCCTTCCTGCACTTTGTGGTGTCTGCGAGCGTCCTGTTGATGTAATTGCTGATAGGATTTTCGACGTATTCGGCCTGAATGTCCCTTCCCACAACTTCGGATATCAAAACAAGCAACTCGTTGAGTGATGTCTCCTTCCCGGTTCCCACGTTATATAAACCGCTCTTCGCACCGGAGAGTGCCGCACGCACATTTGCCTCCGCTATATCGTCGGCAAAAATCAGATCCCTCGTCTGGCTGCCGTCTCCATATATCACCGGCTTCCTCCCCTTTCCGTCCAGCTCAAGAGCATCCCACAGAAACTGTGACAGCATATTTGCGATCTTGCCCTTCTTTCTCTCTCCGAGACCGTAAACGCTGAAGTACCTCAGAAACACGACCGGCAGGCCGGTAACTCTCGAGTAGGAGGACCCGAGCGCCTCCATTCCGAGTTTGGATGCAGCATACATATTTGGCGTGGACGGAATAAGCTGATTTTCATTTGAAGGAAGAGGCAGATTTCCATATATACTGGAAGTGGAGGCCGCCACGACTTTCGCAACATTTTCGTGATGAGCGGCGGCGAACACATTCATGCTGCCGTTCACATTGATCTCGACACCGGGAGCAGGATCCGGATAAAACATTGGTGACGAAGAAGCGGCAGCTTCATGAAAGACGAAATCGCAGCCCCTCATCGCTTTTCTGAGCAGCTGAGTGTCCATTATGCTGCCTTTGTGGAAGTCTATATCGCTGTCTTCCGCATCCTTTATGTCTATGCCGCTGACGCTCCATCCACGTTTCCTGCATGCAACAGCGATTCTCGCACCTATGAGACCGGAAACACCTGTGACCAATACCTTCGTTTTTTCACCTCCTTTTTGGACGCTTTAGCTGAACGATTCGCCGGTTATCCGTTCAAACATGCTCACGTAAAGGTCAGATGTCCTCTTCACCATATCTTCCGGAAGGGGAGGTATTGGTGGCTCAGTTTCTCCCTTCTTTCTTGCAGACTCCAGCATTTCGTAATAACCCGTCTTCCTGTAATACTGCCTGACGAATTCCTTGCTCAGTTCCTCGATTCTGCCCTGTGAATATGCATCGGCATCCCACCATCTGTCCTCATCGGATGTGCCGAACGTGTCAACCAGCATGACCTGTCTGTCCTTATCCAGTGCGAACTCCTTCTTGCCGTCGACATGAATCAGTCCCCTGTTGCTAACCTCATCCTGGATGCGGCTGTCTATCCTCTCTATGATCGAGCGGATCTCATTCATATCGCGGTCCGAGAGACCTGAAATGGAGAGAGCTTCGCTGATTGTCAGATGCCTGTCGACAGGTTCGAGCTTTGTCGTGACTTCAAAAAACGGTTTATTGAGCTTCTCCCCGTATTTTGGCTTGTGCCCCGGCTTGAAACCTATGTCCTCCGGTTTAACTTCACCGCTCGCCAACCTGTCCATAAGGCTGCCTGCAACATAATGCCGCATAACGAATTCCAGAGGTATCAGATAATTGCGGGTCGTGCTGTTAATTTTGGAGTAATCGCTTATGACGTCCACGCGCTTTACACGCATGCGGTTGGATGCCACAAGTTCCATGAAATGTGTCCTTATACCCATCGTCTTGGCAATCTGGAACCAGAATGCGCCTGTCCTGCACAGAGCATCGCCCTTGTGAGGAATGCTATTTGAAATGATCTTGTCGAACACTGAAATCTGATCTGTGAAAACGAATTCGAGTCCATCAGCGCCAGCCTCGTACACCTCTTTGACTTTTCCTTTTCTGAGTAATTTCAATGATATCACCGGGAATGTATGAACTTCGTTCAGATGCGACCATAAAATTAGTGGTTCTTAACTATTGCTCTAGCGAGCGATGCGTTGAGAATCGGCGCCGGACGTACACATCTGTGATGCCGTCAGGGATGCATGAAGCTGAAGTTACGCCAGAAGGATTCAGACGACGAAACGAAGGCGTACTGCGTGCGTTCAGGCTGCGCCCCCTGTCCTCAGGTTCTTTTTCAGTTTCTGTATCTCCCTCTCTGTCAATCGTCTCAGAGGAGGTTTGACGAATCCGGCATTAATTCCTCTTAGCTTCAATGCTTCTTTGATGGGTTGAATGGGCGGGGTAGTCAGGAGACTCCTCATTTCAGAGATTCTTGACTGGATCACCGACGCTTTTGCCAGACCGCCCTCTCTGAACAGCTTGTACAGGTGAACATAGCTCTCGGGGAATGGATTCGAGTATCCGCTCACGCAACCGTCCATTCCTGAAACTAGGCCGGCGAGAAAGAAATCATCTGAACCGCAGAATATAATCTTGTCCTTCGGTTTCATATTAATGAGCTGCAGCAGATTTCTGAAATCTCCGCTGCTGTCTTTTATGCCCATAATGCTCGAATGTTCTTCCATCATCTCCACAACAGTTTCCGGCTTTATCTGCACTCCGGTAATTGGAGGTATGTGGTAAATGAAAAGCGGAAGATCTGTAAATGAGGACACCAGAGAGTAGTAGTGCCTGACAGCGTCCTCATCGGGTTTGTAATAGCTGCCGGGTACGGCAGCAATAGCATCCGCACCAGTGTCTCTGGCATGCGATGCCAGTTCTCTGACGTTTTCTATGGAATTGTCGCCGACATGGACGATCAGCCTGACATTTCCATTACATCTCTCATGGCATATCTCGGTGAGCCGCTTTCTCTGGCTTACGGTCATCAGGAGTCCCTCCCCTGTCGTTCCACCGGCATATATGCCGTTCACTTTCTTGCTTATAAGAAAGTCGAGAAGGGAGGCCAGTGCTGTTTCATCCAGTTCTCCTTTTTCATCGAATGGTGTGACCATCGCCACAAACACGCCCGAATAACTGCCGCTCATTGTAATCAGAAACCGTACACATTTGCCATATAATTCTGTTTGCGGTAGACTGTCAATATTGATAAACAGGTACGGTTTTCTGAGTAAATGTGCATCTGGAAGTCATGCTATTCGCCCAATACCGGGAAATTATGCTTTCCGGGGCCATACGGCTGGAAGTTAAGGACGCCGAATGTCTGACCGTTGGCGAACTCAGAAAGACCATTGGCCGCCAGTACAGCGCCCTTTCACCATATGTCGGTAGCGCACTCTTTGCAGTGAATGAAGAGATCGCGACTGACGAAACTCAGATCCGACAGGGTGACATCGTTGCGGCAATGCCGCCGGTTAGTGGTGGATTATGTTTGTAGAAATAAGAGCATCTCAGATTTCAGAGGCGGATGCTCTGGAAAAGCTTGACAAAAGCGGATGTGGTTCAACTGTGACATTTTCTGGGATAGTAAGGCCTACAGAAGGAGGTAGGACAATCTCTTCGCTTCATTACGAGCATTATCCAGGAATGGCCGAACGGATGATTACTGTAATTGCTGCAGATGTTATGAAGAAATTCGATATCAGAGATGCAGTTGTGATACACAGGACAGGAGACGTCCCGGCAGGAGATATCAGCGTCTCCGTGGCCGTTTCGTCGGAGAGGAGGAAGGACGGCTTCCGGGCCTGCGAGGAGATAATAGACAGGCTGAAGACGACGGTTCCCATCTGGAAAAAGGACATAGGAGAAGTGACTCGATGGCAATCAGAAGAGTTGCAGAGGAAGGAATCTCGGAAACAGAAATGATAGACATTTCGGAAAAAGCCGTAGTGCCGAGAAAAGCAGTTGCGGAAGGCACGATCCGTCTTACCAGACGGAGCATGATGCTGTTGAAGAGAGGCGCAGGAAAGAAAGGTAATCCTTTTCCTGCTGCCGAAATTGCCGGAGTGGGAGCGGCCAAGAAGACGCACGAACTCATTCCGCTCTGTCATAACATACCGCTCGATTACGTGCGCGTACGACTCAGGGCCGGAACCGATACTGTTACTGCGAGATGCGAAGTTGCCGCACACTGGAAAACAGGTGTGGAAATGGAAGCGTTGACCGGGGTCTCCGTTGCGCTGCTGACAGTCTGGGATATGGTGAAATCAAGCGAAAAAGACGCATCCGGGCAGTACCCTGTTACGTCAATTGCGGAAATAAGGGTGCTGAACAAGTACAGGGGTCGGTAGGAATGAGCGTCGGTGAGCACAGAAAGACATCGCCTGTTTCGGCATCATTCTGCGTTGTCACTGTCAGCGACAGCAGGACCGTCTCGGATGATGCCTCAGGTGATGCAATCGTGCGCGCCATTGAAGCTTCGGGGCATTCAGTCCTGCGCAGAATTATAGTAAAGGATGATGCGCAGATGCTAAACAGGGTATTCGACGAGATGATTGGCACAGGCACGAATGCGATCATATTCAGTGGAGGAACGGGAATAACAGCCAGGGACGTGACATATGAAACAATTGCACCCCGTCTGGACAGGAGAATAGACGGTTTCGGCGAACTGTTCAGGCACCTCAGCTACGAGGAAGTTGGAAGCGCTGCGATGATGAGCAGAGCCTTCGGGGGCGTTACGGCGGGAACACTGGTATTCTGCCTGCCGGGTTCGCCGGAAGGAGCTTTGCTCGCAATGGAAAAATTAATTCTTCCGGAAATCGGGCATCTGGTCAGGGAAGCGAAGAGATGAGATGGAATTACCGTACGCTGGAAGAAGCAATCAGGACAGTTGAAAAGAGAACAAAACTATCCCTCAGGATGGAGTTGTGCGACATAGACTCGGCATGTGGAAGGGTGCTGGCCAGAACTGTAAGAGCAGGCGTCAGCGTACCTCCCTGGAACAGATCGGCGGTTGACGGCTATGCAGTCAGGAGCGCAGATTTGAACAAACGGGGCACGAAAACACTCAGGCTGGATGGAAGTGTACATGCAGGCGAGGTTTCAGGCATAAAAGTGAGGAAAGGAGGTTGTGTGGCTATTGCCACCGGAGCGCCGGTACCCGACGGAGCAGATGCTGTTGTAATGATGGAATTTGCGGAAGTCCGTGGAGACAGCGTTGCAATCTCAGGCGACGTGGAGAAGTGGGAGAACATATCCAGAATGGGCGTGGATATTGTCAAGGGAAGCGTAGCGGCGGAAAAGGGAAAACGCCTCACTGCCGGCATGATCGGCAGTCTGGCTTCACAGGGTATCAGGGATGTCCCTGTGATGAAGAGACCCGAAGTTGCGATTATTCCCGGTGGCGACGAGATTGCACCCCACGGAAGTGAGGCCAGACAGGGGCAGATCTATGATGTCAATTCCCATGTTGTAGCGGCAGTTGTTTCGGATGCAGGCGGCACACCATCAATTCACGATCCGGTAGGCGACACACCCGGAGACGTTGACAGTGCGCTTTCATGGGGACTGAAAAAGGATATCTGTGTATTTGTTTCCGGAAGTTCGGTTGGTGAGCGTGATCTGACGGCGTCCGCGATAGCAGGCAGTGGCAGACTGCTCTTTCACGGTGTCAGAATGAGACCGGGACGTCCAACTATGTTCGGTATTGTGGACGGGAAGCCCGTATTCGGGCTGCCCGGTTATCCTGTTTCCTCATTTGTCGGAGCGCACCTGCTGCTGAGGAGATGCATCATGCGCATGACCGGGGAGCATCCTTCGAATAACAATGTTGTCAGAACAGCATACCGTGGAAGAGAGAGTGCTGCACCTGGATTCATGAGTATCATTCCGGTACGAGTGACAGCGAACGGCGCTTATCCTGTTTTCAAAGAATCCGGGGCGATAACCAGCATAGCAGCGGCATCCGGACTCGTAATGCTTGGCGCAGGGAAGAGAATAAGAAACGGGCAGGTTGTCGAAGTCCGTCTTCTCTGACAGACCGGAGCTACACCTCGATAAGCCTGAGATCCTCTCCAGCCTCACAGTTGACTGCACCCGCGTCCCGAAGTACCTTATGCTTGGGTTTACGGTAACCCGCGGGAAAGCAGAATCTGTAATTGGGACACCTGACAAAGTCACATTTGCGCTGGTCCGGAGATATTATCGAGCCGACAACCGCCTGACGCCTCCTGACTGCAATAAAGTGACTCTTCTCCTCGACACGGACTATCCGGACGCCGTCTTCGTGCACAACGCATTCATCATGGTGCTTCGGCCTTACTTCAACAACGGTGTAATGCTGCCCGGGTTCCAGATTCAGGCAAGCCACTTTGAGCTTGCATTCCCTGCACTCCGGCGCACCGCCGTTGAAGATGAAATTCATTCCTTCTTTCGCTATGTGCTCTCCTATGAGTGTAATGCCAGGCATCCGCTCCACCGACCTTTCCGGCAATGACTGAGCGGCTTCAAGTAATCTTCCAAGGCACGGTCGATGTAACACTGCCGGAGCATTGTCATATTACCAGTGTCCTGCGGGCCAGCCTTCCTGCCGAGACGGGTGTAAGTTTTTTCACATCCAGTATTGTGTACCGATCCCGGCGAATTGTTCGCGCTTTGACCAGCGCCCGTATTATGTCTGTTTCGCTGACACCGAGTCCTTCTGCAGTAACCGGGCATTTCAACCTCATCAACGACAGCCGAATTGACTTCCAGTCGCCACCCTGCAGGGCGGTCATCATAATGGCTCCGACTCCGCATTGCTCTCCATGAAACGCGGAGCCTGAAGACATGGCATCCAGCGCGTGTGAAAACAGATGCTCTGAGCCGCTGGCCGGTCTCGAAGATCCAGCAGCACCCATCGCCAGGCCGGAAGCTATGATCGGCCTGACAGCTAGCCATGCAGATGATTCATCATTCCTGCTGATTTTCGAGGCTGAGGACATTACCGACTCGGCAGCGTATCTTGACAGCGAAGCGGCGGTCGTGCTGAAGAAATCCCGTCCTGCTCTCACGGCTATTTCCCAATCCCTCAGAGCGGTGGAATTGCTTATCACGTCGGCGCAGCCCGAAGCGAGCATTCTGTAAGGTGCCTTGGAGATAAGCTGAGTGTCCGCCACGATTGCCACAGGCATGGAGCCTTCCATTGAAAGCGGAGAGTCGCCGTTCTTGATGGATGCTCTGGGTGACGCTATGCCGTCATGGGAAGCGGAGGTTGGTATACTCACGAAACCGGCATGGCAGTTCTTTGCGACCATCTTGCCCAGATCAATCTTGCTGCCTCCGCCTACACCCAGAACGGCTTCGGGCTTCCATGATGCTGCCACGACATTCAAGCGATTTAGATTTTCTATACTTGCCTCGCTGGTAATCTCCATGCGTACATCCATGCCTAGCTTTTCGAGCAGAGAGCAGACCCTCTTACCTGCTATTGATGAAGTGCGGCCGCCGGTGACGATGAGGCTCCTTCCGGAATAACCCAGCTCATCGACGACAGAGGGCAGGCTCCGAAGAACACCATGTCCTGCGAGCACCAGTCTCGGGAATATCATTGCCTTTGACTTCTTGAACTGTTCACCGATCATTGTAATCAACAATCAAATGCCTGCATCAGCGCATCCTGTACTTGAGCAGTGCCTCATCAATTCTCGCTGCCAGTTCGAAGTCGAGGCTGCTTATGGCACCTACTTCATGAGTGACAAGCGCAATCTTAACTTTGCTATAAACGTTGAACCATTCCGGATGATGATTCATCTTTTCCGCCTCAAGCGCCACTCTTGTCATGAATGAGAAAGCGTCTGCAAAGTTCATGAAGTTCAGAGACCTGGAAAGTTTCCCGTCTTCGACCTTCCATTCCGGATGGGCCGACAGCCAGTCGGCGATCTCACTGTCAGTCATCTTTCTGATTTCAGACATATTGCTTCGATCCCTGTGCTACATCTCACTGACCTATATCGTAAATTAGTATTGCATTCGCAGGCCAATCAGCCGTAGAATGCCGGTTTCTCCTCTTTGGAATCCTTCCTGTTATCCTTCTCCTGTTTTAACACATCAATATAGAATACGGAATTGCAGGGCACTATGCGTACCGTTCCCTTCTGTTCTCCGGCCGTCAGCCTGACCGAAAGAGCGCTTTCATCACCGAACGGGACATACCCGAGGAATGTGCCTTCCGTTTCAAACTGCGCGTCTGAACTGCCGGCACTAACAATCTTGTATACTGACCCCTTGATTAGCGAATATGTCTCCCCTTCCTCCTTCTTCATTTTTTCAACTCCGTAAGTTTCTGTATGTGGTCCACTGTTTTCCTGTATGATTCCATCGCCGCCTGAATGTTGGATTCGGTAAAGTTCCACGCTTTGCTGATATTGCCGTATCTTATTCTATATCCCTTCTTCCTCTGGCCCTCTCTCTCGATATAAACCTCTTCCAGTATGTCAAGACCCTTAAGCTTGTTTATATGCCTGTACACGGTGGCTTTTGTCGCTCCGATGTCCACTGCTATTTCATCCACAATCCATGGACGCCCTGCTCTCAGGAGAAAGTAATCGCGGAATATCCTGAATGGAATGCTGCTCTCGACGTCCGCTGCATCATTTCTGGGTGTATAACCGGGAGAAATATAGCCTATCTCTGCAAGGAAAATTGATAACACTTCGTCCAGATCATTTAACGGAGTAAGGGGTGTGTTTGAGACGACCGAAATTTCAAATGACATCTATAATGGCTAAAGCATTTAGATATAAAAATTTAATAATCGAGAACGGTACCGGTGAACGGAGTGAGCATATGTCCTCAGACCTCTCCTCGGGACAACCGATCGTCGCTGCCTTGACAAAGCACAGTGTTGCGCTTTCGTGCGGAAAAGCCAGAGTGGATAATCATTCTTCCCATAAGTTGTCAGTGGGAACAGATGGTGGCGCTGCATGCACTTCGCGCCGATCCTGTGCGCCTCATTCTTAAAAGTGTGCGATTCATTGTTTCACCGTTCAGAGTGTTGTTGATTCGTCAGACAAATGGTAGACGATCGCCGAAATCTTCCAATGCTCTTATAAACAAGAAATGCATTCACCGGTAGCGGGATGCACTTTGATGGCAATCAAGGGTAAAGGGGACGAGTGGGTCTATGTCTATGCGATAAGGTCCGACGGACCGTCGAGAGTAAGGACCGTAAGCATAGTGCGCGACAGAATATTCTGCGACTGTCAGGCATTTGACAGAATGGGCACGTGCGAACACCTGGAGAAGGCATGGCAGGTGCACTCCAGACAGGAATCGAGAAACAAGTATCTCGGACTGGAAACGATCCCCAAGAAGGAATGATCCGCGAGCGGCATTGAAGGGTAATACATTACTTCATGTGCCGCTCTATCGCCGATTTGATCACTGGTTTCGGAACCGCTCCGATTATGGCGTCCACCTGCTTGCCGCCCTTGAATATAAGCAGTGTGGGAATACTCATTATGCCGTATTCTGAAGGTACAGCACTATTGCTGTCGACATCAAGCTTACCGAAGACTACTTTTCCCTTAAGTTCCTTCGCGAGTTCCTCAACTGTAGGTGCGATCATCTTGCACGGCTGGCACCAGTCTGCCCAGCAGTCCACCACAACCAGCGGATGCTTGCTTATTGTTTCCTTGAAGCTGGCATCGGTCACAACTATTGGCTTGTCAATCGTACCGTTCTCGACCAATTGTTTCACTCCTTTATTGCACGTTTAACCCCGGATGCCATTAATTAACCTTTACGTTGCTACAATACCTACGAAAGTGTCAGTTTCCCGTTTCTTTCCCATTTAAACTTCAGCCTCCTGCGTCCTCTGTAAAGTTTACGCTGAATGACATAGGAAGCTATCAGCGGCAGGCTGACGCTCGCTTCAACGTATGCCGTTGCAGTCGTTGCTTTCTTCTGAATCTTGCCCCATGAGCGCGCCTCATCCAGCGTACTGCCGCTGAGTCCTCCCCAATGTGGGACATCCGTAGTGAGCTGCAGGGCATAGCTGTGACCCTGAATGTCCGTGTTGAATGCATAGCCGGCCATGACCTCTGCGTCGTTGATCCAGTTCTTGGGCGTTCCGCCGCCGATGTACAGGACGCCTGTCTTCTTTGACCTGAGTATCACCTCAACAATCTCGAAATTGTCTTTTATGGAATCGAGGATGAAATGATCCTTTCTGCCTTTCTGCTTCACATGGAGGAGCGTGAGACCTATGCCGATCGAGCTGTCATTCAGCGCAGGGCTGAAGACGGGTATGCCGCGTCTGTATGCCGTGCGCAGGATGGACTCGTCATCGGACAGTTTGGAGGAAAGCGTCTCGATAACTTCTCTTGATGAATAAGAACCGGGCTGCATTTTTTCCACCACGTCGGAAATATAACGATCAGTTTCCTCAAACTTCAGCTCATCTACATATGTGTCGTATATCCTGTCAATAGCCAAATCGCGCAGGACGGCATCATCCGCAAACGGACTGCCGGCATAATGCCTGTAACCCCTCGCCTGGTACATGTCCTGATAGAGCACCGCTCCCGTGGATACGATGACATCTACCAGGCCAAGATCTACAAGGTCGCGTATTACCTTGCGCAGGCCAGCTGCAATAAGAGGACCGGACAGACCCAGGATCACGGTTGGCCTGTCTGTATCTGTGAGCATGTTTTCATAAACCTGTGCTGCCAGCCCTATGTTCCTTGCCTGTATGGAAGTGCCTTTGAATGCTTCAACCAGATCACTCACTGACTTTATGCTGGTCAAGTCCACATTGGACACTGGTTTTGACAGAAGCGCCCTTCTTGAAATTTTCTCTTTAGCCATCTTATCCGTCACCGCATATCGCAGATAAATAAGTGACATCCTCCACCGTATAAATACGGTGGCTTACTACAGAACACATTGTGCTGTCAGCGTGTTCTGCGGCGGTTCCTGCTTCTTCGACCGGACTCGCCTGCCCATGCGGGCAGGTGGAGGTCCAGTTTCCACAGGCGTGAATTCGGGCATGTCCTGCCCTGAATGCTATAGGAGAAGCAACCTATATTCCTGAGGGATAACGGAGACCGGTATCCTCGAAGTAGGGAGGGGCGGCGTTGGCAGCATGCGGGATTGGTCCCGCCAAGCCCTGAATCCGCCCTGAACCACACACGCCGATAGGCATTCTCTGGCCTCTGGGGCCAGCAATAGGTGCATGCGATGCGGTGCGTTACTCCCTGCAAGGGATATGGAAAGGAGATGAAATAAAATGCTGTCCGTAGGGATAGATACGCATCAGAAGATGCATGAAGTGGAGGTGCAGGATGAGGAAGAGAAGACAATGTGGAAGGGAAGGATAGGGAACGACAAACAGGGCCTGGCTTCGCTTGCAGAGAAGCTCGCTGTGATTGAGAGGAGCAACAATCAGAAGATTGTTGGTGTTTACATCAATCCTACGGGCAATTACCATGTGCCGCTGCAGCGTTTCCTTCAGTCGAAGGGATACCGTGTTGTTGCCGTCAACCCCATAATGAGCGCCCATGCAAGGAATATGGACAACATGGGCAGGACAAAGAGCGACAGTGCCGACGCTGCAACGCTTGCTTCCATTCCATGGAAGAAGAGGGGCATGAAGGAAGCACGTTCTCACGAGAGGGACGAGCTCTCCGAACTGACAAGGATGCATGAGGCGGTCGACAGGAACATAACCAGGATTTTGAACACCATCTGGAGCGACCTTGCCGCGGTATTCCCCGAATTTGCACAGCTCATCGATGATCTGAAGTCGAAGACTGCGCTCACTCTGCTCGAGCGGTATGCCGTTCCCGCCAACATTGTGAAGGCATCTGTGAAAGAGCTCACAAGGGTTGTGAGCAATGCAAGCAGGAATCACCTCGGAAGAGAGTTTGCTGAAGAACTCAGGAAGAAGGCGTCGGAGACCATCGGCATTCCAGACACCGGCGGCATATTCGCATTCAAAATCAGGGAGAACGTGAAACGTCTCAGGTCCGAGATGCAGGAGCTGAAGCGGATAGATGATGAAATCAGGAAAAAAGCAGAAGGACGGAAGGACGTGAGGCTCCTGGACGACATGAAGGGTGTGAGCACAGTTGCTGCAGCCTCGGCTGTCTCTGAGATTGGCGACATAAATCAGTTTGAGACTGCAGAAAAGCTGCAGACATACGGTGGCAGATCTCCGAAGACTGAGGGGTCAGGAGGCAAAACGCGTTCATACGGTGTCGACAAAGGGAGAAACAGCCATCTCGCTCACACCGCATACACGGTTGCTGCCTCGCTTGTGAAACACAATGTTCCCGAGTTCAGGGCAATATATGACAGGGAGATTGCCAGAGGGAAGGCGGGCACACAGGCACTGTTCATTGTTTCCAAACGATGGCTATATCATACACACAGCATGTTGAAGAACGGCAAACCGTACCGTGAGAGAATGCCTCTGGGCTCAAGGAGAGGGAATAGAGAGTCCTTCAGTTCCAGTGGAATGGAGTGAAACAGCAGCACAACTCATGGTGTCAGACATAGGAGAAATACTGTTCCCCCTGCACCCCCTGTGATCCAGATAATCTCTTATAGGTACTGCTGCCAAAGCACGGGCGACCACATTCCTGGCCGCATTGATGTCCCTGTCTTCCACATGCCCGTTCGGGCACCGGAAGACACGGTCTTTCAGTTCGAGCGGAGGGTAGGCATACTCTCCGCACGTTGAACATGTCTGAGTCGTGTTCCTTGCAGAGACTTCGACATATCTATGACTCCGCTTGAGCTGTTTGTACTCTGACATCTGTCTGAGCATTCCCCATCCTGCATCGGATATGGATTTGGCGTTGTTGAGTCCCCGTATCATTGACTGCACGTTCAGGTCTTCGAATGCTATGAGGTCATAACCGCTGGTCCACCGTGTTGTGAGTTTGTGTGCAAAGTCCCTTCTCCTGTCACGTATCTTGGCAAAGTATCTTGCCCGTCGCAGCTTTGCCTTCTCCCTGTTGTGCGAGTGTTTGACCTTACGTGACACTTCACGGTCGAGACGCTTGAGTCGCTTCTCCGCTTTGCGAAGGAATCTGGGTGGATCGACAGTTTCGCCTGTCGATAGTGTTGCAATGCGATTGAGACCGAGGTCTATGCCCACGGGATTGACAGGAGACGTGGCAGGTGGCGTGGGAGCATCCGGTATCTCGACGGTCAGGACGGCATACCATCTGTCGCCTTCCCTCTTCACGGTGCATGTCTTGATGCGCCCATCGACAGGCTGTCTGTGGAGTTCGATGGGCACATCGCCGATCTTCGACAGGTGCAGTCGCTTTGTGCCCATTCTGCCTTCAGTGATGGTTACGGCACTGTATGCCTGTGGATATGTCAGTGAAGTTACTTCACTCCTGAAGTGCGGGAAGCCGGGCCTTGTGCCTTCCTTCAGCCGCCTGAAGAAATGTTTGTATGAGTCGGCTATGCGCTGAAGGCACTCCTGTGCCACCTGTGAATGTACACGTCCTATACCGTTCCTGTCATAGTTTCTCCATTGAGTGAGAGAGGCAGCCTGTTCAGTATATCCCACAGACCTCTTCTCAGTGCGCCATGCATCTATACGCTGTTCGAGTGCATAGTTATGAAGGAACTTCAGTTCATCCAGCTGGCGTAATAGCTCCATCTCCTGACTGCGGAATGGATAGAGACGGTATTTGAAAGACTGATACATGGATCACAGCACCGTTACTGAAGGCACACGACTGTTAAGCCACTACACTGCCTGAACACTGTCAGTTCTCACTGAAGATCATGAGGCTGTAACGGCAACGTGCCATGTGCATGCACCAATCCAGTCAAGCGCATTATTTAAACGGCGACAGGGAGAGGTCGCCGAAACATGCTACTTCCGAACAACATTGACAGCGTCAGCTGTACCGCAATCAGGACACTGTCCGCAACTGGCGACTGCAGGTCTGACTGCAGCGGGCAGAGTACGCGGAAGTTGTGAAGCAGCCGGAACATCGGTGAAAACCTGACATGGTGACTGCCCGCTTTCATCCCCTCAATGAATTGAGGGGTCTTTTCGATCGTTTTTATAAGCGCATCTTCCGCGGGTTGACATTTCGACTGCACTCCAGTTCAGATGACAGGAAGACTTAATATATTGCTTGACTGAAGCGTGAGTGAGGAGTTTTTTGAAGAAAGCACGGGCAGAGAAGGCCATCAGAGGTGCATCGAAGAGACCCGATGAGAAGACGAAACCAATCAGCAGGATTACAGAGGCAAAGTTCCCCACGAAATACGGTCGCTTCAAAATAATCGCCTATGAAGATTCAAGAGACAGAAAACTGCATCTCGCTCTGGTAAAAGGGAACGTCGCGGGACAGGAAAAGGTGCTTGTCAGGGTACATTCGGAATGCCTAACCGGGGATGCTCTGTCCTCCATGAGGTGCGATTGCGGAGAACAGCTGCAGACAGCGATGAGCATTATTGAGAGGAGGAAAAAGGGCGTCGTGCTGTATCTGAGACAGGAAGGAAGGGGCATAGGTTTACTGAACAAGATGATTGCCTATCATATGCAGGATATGGGAGCCGATACCGTTGAGGCAAACGTGATGCTCGGATTCGATCCGGACGAGAGAAGTTACGACATCGCTGCATTCATGCTCGGCGACCTTGGCGTGCGGTCCGTCGTGTTGCTCACCAATAATCCGGACAAGATTGAAGGACTGAAGGCAATGGGCATCAGCGTGAGCGGAAGAAAACCGCTCGTTGTCGGACTCAACAGAGCCAATCTGAAGTATATGATTACAAAAAAGAGAAAGTTAAACCATATGCTTGACCTGGACAGAGTAGAGTGAGACGAGAGGAAGTACCTCTCTCTTCAAAGGAACTGCATTATCTCTTTTCCATGTCCGTCTGGCTTGACCGTAGGGAATACCTTTGCGATCATCCCCTTCTCGTCTATAATGAATGTACTTCTCTGGATGCCTATGCTCTTCCTGCCATACATGTTCTTCTCCCTGAGAACACCGTACTTCCCGCATATATCCGAGTCCTCGTCTGAAAGCAGCAGGAAGTTGAGACCGTACTTTGACTTGAATTTTCTGTGATCGTCAATACCGTCCCTGCTTACGCCTATTATGACCGCGTTGCGGCCGCTGATATCCGGCAGCGAGTCCCTGAAACTGCAAGCCTCAGTAGTGCAGCCGGGAGTGTCATCCTTTGGATAGAAATAGAGCACGACCTTCTTTCCGCTGAAATCACTCAAACGGTATTGCCTGCCGTCGTCGCCTTTGACACTGAAGTCCGGGGCGCGGACTCCTTCTTCGAGCATAATTGTAGCAAGGACTCCTTCATAATTAACCCTATCTTTTTTGTATCGCCGGCACGACATATTCACTGTTGTCTATGGGGGAACGTGATAGGACCGTGGAATGCTATCGGATTTCTCACCCGCACGGCAGCTTTGATGCAGCATCTTTTTTAGACCCGGAGACCTTCAGACATCAACGGACGTCGGAAAGAGGCCCGTATGCAGCACAATCTAAATCACAGGAGTATGAGGATTTGACGCTTCTGCGGTCGAATGAAATAGAGGAGAACTGGCAGAGCAGAAAGGTGCATCTGGAGGGCAGCATAAAGGGAAAAATCGCCGACAGCATCATTGAACGCACTATGTATGCCACCAATGCTGGAAATTTTGAACTTGCTCCAGTCGCAGTAGTCATACCGGAAAACGAGGAAGACGTTCTTACGACAACTGCATTCTGCAGAACGTACGGCATACCGCTGACTCCTCGCGGCGCGGGGACTAGCGTTACGGATGCTGCGCTCGGAAGCGGCATTGTGCTTGATTTGAGCAGAAACATGAATTCCATTATTTCGCTGGATGTTTCGAATAACGTGGCGGAAGTTCAACCCGGGATAACGATTGAGGTGCTCAATGCAGCGCTTGCGAAGTATGGAAAGATGCTGCCCCTGTATCCTTTCAAGGGACTCACATGCACGGTTGGAGGGTGCGTTGCAGTCAACGCCGGAGGCATCCTTTCCGGAAAATACGGCAGGTCCGGGGATATGGTTCACTCGCTCAGAGCGATTCTGGCGGACGGAACCGTGTACGAATATAATCCGGAAAAAACCGTGTTACCGGGACAGCAGGCGGAAATGCCGGGACAAACTGCCGCTGAGGCGGGTGCCGGAAACATATTCGCGGGCTCGGAAGGAAAACTAGGAACAATTACGGCGGTAAAGATCCGAGTTGCCGACGTGCCGCATCAGACGAAAGCGAAAGTCTACCACTTCAGACATATTGAAGATGCATTGTCGACCGCTTCGGGCAGTTCGTTCGATTTTGCACTGTCATCTGTAATTGCAGATTCACTTCTGTTGAGCGCCATCTCTTACAGGCTCAAAGGATTCTCCTATCCAAGGGATGCTGAAGCCTCTCTGATCGTGACAGCTGCGGGTGATGTGACGTGGCCAGATCTGAACAGCACAAAGGCAGAATCGGTTGATGACGTAAACGCATCGATGCCGGTGCTCTTCTCTGCCATAGTTGACAGCATACACACGCTGTCCAGACCTGTTCCAAACGGCAAATACACGGTATGTGTTGAAGGATTTTGTGTCGGCAGGAACGCATTGCCATCCTTTGCCGTCAGGCTTGATCGGGAAGCGATGGCATCCGGAACAAGATTCATATTGTTTGCCGAGACGCTCGGCGGGACGGTCTATTTTCGCCCGTTCCTGAATATGAGAAGGGATGAGGACAGGGAGAAGCACAGAAGACTGCTGGCGAAGGCTGTGAGGTTTGCCGTGGAGGGCGGAGGCACACTTTCCACCGAAAACGGTTTCGGAATGCAAATTAATTCGCTAATTGACGGTGTTAAAAAAATGAACGATCTGACGCAGACTGATGCCGAGCGGACCATTGAGCGGTGGAGTTTATCCGGCAGCCTCGATTCGGCGCAATCGGAGCTAGAAACGCTGTACAGGATGCACCAGTCTGATTCTCTTTTTATTGAGAAGCCGATGCTCAACTGGAATACACCCGACCTCCTTTCGGTGGCCGGAAGAGGTGCGCTGGAATTTCAGGATGAAATGGAGGCATGCCACGGGTGCGGTGAATGCAGGACGCTTTCGTTCATGGAAACACAGTGTCCTGTGTACAAGGCTATGGGCGGCGAGGTGACATCCCCAAGGGGAAGAAACAACATAGTCAGGCTGATCAGCAAGGTAAGCGAAGTACCGACGGTCACAGTCTATTCAGAGGATTACAGACGAACCATTTACGACTACTGTGTGCAGTGCAAGATGTGTGTGCTGGAATGCCCGAGCAACGTTAACACAGCGAAACTTATGATGGAAGCCAGGGCACAGTATGTGAGAAAAACTGGCGTCAAGGCAATTGGAAGGGCATCCAAATTTTTCTCCGATTATGAGTTTTACACTGTCGTCGCCTCCAGCATTGCGAGTCTCATCAACAGGCTCATCAGGTCCGGGAAGGCCAGATCCGTGCTGGAACATTCATTCGGAGTGGACAGGAGGAGGAGAATACCAGAGTTCGATCTTCAGACGTTCTCAGAGTGGTTTGACAAACACGACTCGATGTCAGGCAGAAAGGGCGATCTGGTGTATTTTTCAGACGTTTACGCGAACTACTTTGATTCGAGAGTGGGCATATCCGCCGTTCTGCTGCTCGAGGAACTCGGTTACGGGGTGCAGTATCCGAAACAGCGGTTTACCGGCCTGCCACTGATATATCTCGGTATGCTGCGTGAGGCGAAGCGTTACATTCTGGACAATGTGAGCTTTCTATACTCTTATACATCAAAGGGGACGAAGGTGGTATGCACTTCGCCGTCTGCCGTAATGGCGCTGAGGCATGATTATCTGAGCGTTGTGGATGATGAAAGATCGAAAGCTCTTTCCAGCTCAGTCGTGGACATAACAGAGCTGCTGTTTGACACGATGAAGAAAGGAGAGCTGAGACTCAAGCTTGAGCCATTTCGTGGAACGATCTATTATTTTCCCTCCTGCCATTCGAGGGCTCTCGGAAATGACGTGAAGATGCTTGAACTTCTGCGGCTCATACCCGAAGCGGAGGTAAAAATACTTGGCGGAGGATGCTGCGGCGCCGGAGGCAGTTACAGTTTTGCCAAGGAGACTTTCGCGATGTCGATGGAAATGGGAGGACACGTATTCGGCGAAGTGCGTTCACTGGACAAGGATAACAGCATTGTAGTCACGGACGGCGAGGAGTGCGCCCTCCAGATTTTGCAGGGAACCGGGGTGGAGGCGGAATTGCCGATTACGTTGCTTTCCAGGCTGGCCGGTTTCAAAATTGTCCGCATAATGAGGAAGAGTAAGTGAGGACATGCAGCATATTGCACCCGACGTCTTGAAGTGGCAAAGAAGCTCTAGTGTTTCACTGTGAGGAGGATGACAAATGGCCAACATTGCAGTATTCATAGACAGAGACGACACGATAATCCAGGACGTTCCCTACTGCAGTTCTCGTGACGATGTCAGGCTCATGAAGGGAGCGGCCGAGGGTATACGGAAACTCAACGATTCAGGGATACGGGTCATTGTCATTACCAATCAGTCCGGAATAGGCAGGGGATACTTCACGGTTGAGCAGATGGAGGAAGTGAACATGGAGATGGAACGTCAGCTTGCAGTGGACGGGGCCCATATCGACGCGCTGTTCTTCTGCCCTCATAAACCTGAAGACGGTTGCGCCTGCCGGAAACCTGCGACGGGACTCATTGACGCTGCAAGGAATAAACTCCATACGGAAAATGAATTTGTAATCGGAGACAGGGATGACATTGACGGTGAGCTTGCCAGACGCGCCGGGTTGAAATACGCACTCGTTGGAGAGAGGACATTGCTTGAAGTTGTGGAAGAGTACCTGAAAGACATGCAGAATGGGAATTACTGAACATCCCATCAGGGGGTGGTGCTGCCAGACTTGCCGCGGTCCTTCCTGAATTGTGACTCCGGAATGCTGATTTCAAAACGTGCGCCGCTTCCAAACTGCCCCTTTTCGGAGATCGTGCACCCGTGAAGGAACAGAATCTGCCTGATCAGGAAGAGTGCATGCAGCTTCCCGCCTTTTGCCGGTGGAGCAAACAGCCTGGGCCTTACCGAAGGGCTAATGCCCGGGCCGTCATCCCTGTATATTACTCTGAGTGTGTCCCCTTCGTGCTCACAATGCACGCTTATTGCCCGTACATGTTTTCCGTGACAGAGCGAGTTATAGGCGAGATTGTAAAAAACCCTGGAGAGCAGAGGAGTATACGGCATTTCAAAATCATTACAGTCGATGCTTACTTTCACACCTTCCATTGCAATATCGGACAGTCCAGAGCGGACAATATCATCGATCCTGCGCCATTCGACTTTCACGCTGCTCGGTGTGGCTGCCCCCATATTTCGGATGTATTTTGTCATGTCCTGTACTATCGCCGATATTCTGGCAAGATACTGATTCCTCACCTCGGTGCTTTCATCCCTGAAGCATAATTCAAGATAGGAAGAAATGGCTGCGATGTGATTCTGAATGTCATGTTTGGTCATATTATAAGAGAGTTCAAAACGTTGCAGCATTGCTGGATAGCTCCTGAGTATTTCCTCATCAATACCCCTCCTGTCTATAACCATGAATGCAATGCTTCCTGCTTTGCGTGAATCCAGACGTTTCAGAACGATTTCGGCCTGATCGTTTTCCTGAAGTCGCAGCTGAACCCTTCCGCGAAATTCGCCTTTTTCAAAAAAAATACTGAGTATATCAGCCGCATTGGACTCGCCAAACAGTTTTGAAGCAAGAATGGTAATGTCTAAGCCTTCACCAATTTTTTCCATACCTTCAAAGAGACTGACGGCAGCCCGGTTCATGTAAGAAAGCGCGGGAGAAGTCATTAGTTCGTTCTTGACAAAGAACATTACCGGAAAATTGTATGAATCGGCTAATATCTTCAGCGTATCAGGCTGAAGTTCAAAGTCATTACCGATGCTATTGAGTTCTCCCGTCGACACCAAACGTCTCAACCTCCACCATTGCCAACACCACCTTAGTCAGAAACCAAGGGGCTAATGTAATTTTTCATCCGGGAATGCCCGTTTCGCCAGAATCATGAAAGCGTTCCTGGCGTTGGAACCACGCGAGCACAGGGCATAAGCCGGGTCCGCCTGTATGCGGGGCCAAAGAAGTTTTAGCAGGACCCTTCATTATGAGCGTGTGGACGAGGAGCGGAAAAGGCTGCGTATGTCGTTCGATGTAGACCCGTCGACATATGACTTGGCGAGGCCGGGTTATCCCGACCAGCTGTATGATGATATCGTGTTCGCGTGCAGCCTTGAGAAACAGTCCAGACTCCTGGAGATAGGATGCGGGACCGGAAAAGCAACGATGGCTTTTGCAAGAAGAGGATATTCCATAGACGCAGTTGAGATTGGAGAACGCATGGCGAAATTCGCAGTGGAAAAGGCGGCAGGCTACGACGTGAATGTCATGAATACATCCTTCGAAGAATGGCAGACGACAGATAACCATTATGATCTTGCCTTTGCCGCCACATCGTTTCACTGGATTGACAGCCGAACATCGCTGGCAAAGGTTAACAGAGCGTTGAAAGAGGGTGGCCACATTGCGGTGTTCTGGCATTCGCATGTCATGACGGAGAGAACAGCGGACGCATTCGACAGACTGCAACGTGCATATGAGGAAGAGGCGCCCGCAATAGCACATGAGACATTTCGCAAACAGGTGGAAAATTCTTCAATGGAATTCCACGACAAACTGCAGAAATCCGGCCTGTTTGGAGAAATACGGCGAAGCAGTTACTACTTTACCGAATCTTACGATGCAAATGCATACGTGAGGCTCCTCTCCACATATTCCGATCACATCATGCTTGACGAAGAGACAAGGAGCAATCTCTTCAGAGAGATAAGAAAACTGATCTGCAAAATGCCCGGCGGAAGCATCACAAAAGAGTATGAAACAGTGCTGTTCACTGCAAGGAAGACAGGAAAGGTGTGAAAGTGCTTTCAGGCAAAGGGGATGAAGTGCGTATCTCGGACGGAGACAGTGCTGCGATCGTCGACTCTACAGGGGCATGGATAAGAAAACTGGTCCTGAATCGTGAAGAAATACTGAAAGAGAGCACGGACGGGAAAGCGACGCATGGAGGAGCCTGCTCCCTGATACCGTTCGCGGGAAGAGTGAGAAACGCAACGTACAGCGTGGACGACGAGCTGTATACGCTTCCACGGAATGACGGCAACAACAGCATACATGGCTTTACCCGAAATGCGCTCTTCAGCTTCGTACCCGGAAACAGTACGGGCGATGCTGCATTTCATGCAATCGCTGCAAACATCGGATATCCGTCCAGTCTTGATGTAACCATAACCATGCACATAGAATCGGCGCGATTTACTGCAGGCTACGCCGTGAAAAATGCCGGTGCAAAGCGCGCACCCCTTGTAATAGGATGCCACCCGTACTTTCTGTGCAAGAGACCTTGGAAGCTTTTTCACGAGGAACACCTGGAAAGACTCGTGATGACAGACACATATTTTCCTGATGGAACAACGAAGACTGCGGATTTCAACACTGTCCAGGACATGGGAAGCACTGCATTTGACGACTGCTTCCGTGGCGGAGGCATGCTCACGATACGTGATGATGAAACAGAGATACGTCTCAAACGCAACAACATGGATTATTTTCTGCTCTACAACGGGAGATACTGCGAAAACGCATCGGTTGCAATTGAGCCCATGACAGGAGCGCCGGACGCCTTCAACAACGGCATCGGACTGCGTATGCTGGATCCGGGAGAGACGTTCGGGTGCTCATTTGAAATCGAATTGAGAAAGAGATGATTTTAAGCGATGCCGCATTCTCCTTTTCCGCTTACTGGGTATTTGTCATGAGTGCCGCGGAATATAGAAGCGTTTTGGACGAAAACGGGAAGCCGTGCATGCTAAGCAGCAGATGCATGGCGTCTGCAGGAGTCCCTGTTGCCTTTGACTGCGACGGTGTCCTGGTTGACACAAGCTGTTCATACGATGTGGCGATAGCGAAGACAGTTGAAACGCTTCTCGGCATGAGATACGGACGACACAAGTCGATCGGCAATGCTGCCGGAAGGATGATATTTCAGCTGAGGAAAACCGGGGCATTCAACAACGACTGGGACAGCACATTTGCAATCATGCTCTTCACCTCGCTCGCACTGCTGGAGGAGGAAAACGGTTCTGCGAAGGAGATGGACATTGCCGGAAGGACGGAAGAGCTTGTCGGCATGTTCACTTCAAAACCAGTGACGGATGCGTGCCGCGATGTAGTCGCATATGTCGGGGAAATTGCCGGTGGACCGATGGCAACGTATGTGACCCAGCTGGTGGAGTGGCTTTCTTATCCAGGCTCACCTCCTGAAAGCCTCCTGGCGACAGTTTTCGATGAACTCTATTACGGGGAGGAGGGGTTTGCGGAATTCTACGGCAGGCCGGCGAGATACCACAGCGGTGAAGGACTTAGCGGGACGGAAAAACTTCTGTTCGACCGTGACCTGATAGAGGACTTGACCAGGCTGTCAGGCAGGAAACCTGCGATTATAACTGGAAGGCCCGCAAAAGGGACGCGGATGACGCTGGGAAAACTGCTCGACTTGTTTGACCTGGACAGTTCGGTGTTCATTGGAGACGGCGACGCAGATCCGAAAAGCAGAAGCTCTGCTGAAGCGAGTGAACTGAGGAAGCCCGGACCCGGCGCACTGCTCAAATGCATGAAGTCGATGCGTTGCAGATCGCTGATATATGTTGGAAACTCGGCGGAAGACCTGCAGATGTCCGTGGCCGCCAGAAAACTGGGATACACTGTGTGGTTTGCCGCCGTCTGCGGACAGGGTCCCGATGCACAGCCGGCGCTGGATTATTTCAGGAGTGAGGGTGCAGACATGATTATGCAGGACATCTCCCAGCTGCCTTACATGCTCAGACGGGCAGACTCACACGGCCGCTGACTTGCGCGTAGCTGCCTTCAGTCCTGCCACAAATGCTGACAGATCGTCCGGATGTTCCCTTCTGCCTATTCTTGCCACAATGGCGCTTCCTACGACCACGCCGTCGGCTCCGGCCGATGTGACTGCACTAACATGTTCTGGCGTAGCGATCCCGAAACCCACCGATATCGGAAGGCTGGAAATTTCCCTGCAGGACGAAATAAGCGATGCAACCCGGGCTGAAAGTTCTTTACTCTCCCCTGTAACGCCATACCTGCTGACCACATACAGAAATCCCCTGGATCGCGAAGCGATATCCCTGGCCCTCGCCGGATGTGTGGCCGGAGAGATTAACAGCACTCCGTCAATACCGGCTGATCTGCATCTCCTGAAGAGTGCGGCACCTTCCTCAAACGGGAGGTCCGGTACAATTACGCCGCTGACGCCCGCCGCAGACAGCTGCGAAACAAACTCCTTCTCACCCATTCTGTGTATGGTGTTGTAATAACACATGATGACTACTGGCAACCGTCCGGATAGCGAAGAGCACGCTTCGATGACTCCCCTGACGCTGGCAGCTCTTTCCAGCGCCCTCACTGAAGCCGCCTGTATAGTTGGTCCATCAGCAATCGGGTCAGAGAAGGGAATGCCCACTTCCAGTATGTCAGAATGCGCCGAAACTGCAGCTGCATACTCCAGAAAGGACTCCGGGTCAGGGTCGGCACCCATCACATAGGATATGAGAGCCGAACGTCCCTCCGAGGATGCTTTTTCAAACGCTTCCGCTATTGCAGTCAGAATTTCAACCCCAGGTATGATGCGGCAGTCTCGACGTCCTTGTCTCCCCTGCCACTCAGATTTGCCACTATCACTGCGTCGTGCGGCATGTGTTTTGCCTCCTCGAATGCCGCATAGACAGCATGAGCAGATTCGAGTGCCGGTATTATTCCCTCGGTGCGGGACAGCAGCCTGAATGCCTCCATCGCCTGTGCGTCCGTGACAGCAACGTACCGTGCACGTCCGATCTGCTGGAGATATGCATGTTCCGGGCCGACGGAAGGGTAATCGAGGCCCGCACTGATGCTCGAAGTCTCCAGTATCTGACCGTCATCATCCTGCAATATTCTGCTCCTGGATCCGTGCAGCACGCCAGCGGTGCCGGCGATGAGCGGTGCGGAGTGCTTTCCCGTCTCTATGCCCTGTCCGCCTGCCTGGGCGCCGAGAAACGCCACGCTCCTGTTCTTCAGAAACGGATGAAATGCGCCTATCGCATTGCTTCCGCCGCCGACGCAGGCGACGATGAGGTCCGGCAGCCTGCCCTCAGCGGCTACTGTCTGTTTCCTTATTTCTTTCCCAATGATGCTCTGAAAGTCTCTGACGATCGACGGATAAGGGTGCGGACCGACGGCGCTTCCGAGCAGGTAGTATGTGTTCTCGGCGTTTGTCACCCAGTCCCTGAGCGCCTCGTTTATCGCATCCTTCAGCGTCCTGGAACCGGAGTCGACCGGATGAACGGTGGCACCGAGCAGTTCCATCCGTATAAGATTGAGACGCTGCCGTTCGGTGTCCTTCCGTCCCATGTATATCTCTGTCTGCAGGCCCAGTGCCGCACCAGCTATGGCAGTGGCAACACCGTGCTGGCCTGCACCTGTTTCGGCAATTATGCGCTGCTTGCCCATCATGGAAGCGAGTAGAGCCTGACCCATGACGTTATTGAATTTGTGAGCGCCGCCATGCACAAGGTCCTCACGCTTCAGATAGATGCGGGCTCCACCAGCCAATTCAGTGAGCCTGCGGGCAAAATACAGTGGGGTTGGTCTGCCGCCGAAGTAACGGTTATAATAATTCAGTTTTGATCTGAATTCGCCGTCCTTTCTCAGTTTCCTGTATGCCGTTTCAAGTTCCTCGAGCACGCCGACCAGCGTTTCGGGCACGTATCTTCCGCCGAACTCACCAAACCATCCTCTGCTCACATTGAACACCTCGCCTTCCTGATGAACGCCTGAACAAGCTCTATGGACTTTAGCCCGTCTGATTCGACGCCGCCGGAAACATCGACAATCGCCGGCTCTACCGTCGTGATTGCCTCTTCCACATTGGCTGGATTCAGACCGCCTGAAAGCATCAGTTTTGCCGGGTATATCGCTTCCCTGAGCACTCTGCTGGCGGACCAGTCATGAACGGCTCCGGTGCCGCCGCTCGTTTCATTGCGAAACGTATCGACCATGAGAATGTCTGCAAGCGATGCGATGTCCCTCGCTGCCTCTGCGAATGAGCGTTCGGGCTTTGCAAGCGCAATGATGCCTGACGACACTGTTTCCGCTGCGTCGGCTATTTCGGCGGCACTCAGCAGGATGTGTAGCTGGATATAATCGGGTTCAAGCTCACTTGAGACCCTTTCGAGGAAACCGGACTCCGCATCCGTCACGACTGCGACCGTTTTTGCGTATTGCGACGCTTCCCTGAACAGCGGAACGGCATCTCTGATTTCCAGAGATCTACGTGAGCGCGGTGTGCAGATGACGAAACCGAGATAATCGGCATCTCTGGCTAGCAGGATGTCCCCGGAGCTCCTGTTGCCGCATATCTTTACTTCCGTCGTTTAAGCACCGCCTCCTTTATACCGTCCAGCAACGCCGTGCTGCCGCCCATGAGCGATGTCCCTACGAGCACCGCGTCCGCACCGGCATCGAGCATTGACATGACCTGAAGCGGGCTCGTGACGCCGCTCATTCCGATGACCGGCCTGTCTTTTGCAGCACCCGCAAGCACCTTCTCCACCCTCCTCTCTTCCAGCGTGAGGTCGGAGAGGTTCCTGTTGTTGATGCCGATTATATCCGCTTCCGTCTCCATGGCGGCTGCAAACTGCTCTGAGGAATTTACTTCAAGAACAGCCTCCATGCCGGCCGTATGAATATCCTCCATCAGTACATCGATATTGAAACGGCTCCGTTCGAATATGTCCATTATAAGCAGGACTGCGTCCGCGCCCAGCCTGTAAGCGGCATCCACCTGATCCGTTGCTATTATGAAGTCCTTCATAATCACAGGAAGACCGAATGCAGATGCAGCTGAAATGTTTGCCAGCGATCCATCAAACCTGTGCGGTTCGGTGAGTATCGAAAAGCCGCATATACCCGCATTGGCAAAAGCAGTGAGTCGTTCGGTAATGTCTGCGTCCGAGGAAATGTCCCTCACCGAAGGCGTTCTCCTCTTGAATTCAGCAATGACGGGTATCCTGTCCGCAGAAGCAATCGATGACGTGAGTGATTTCACAGGCACTGTCCTCTTCTGCCCTGTCGCATAGTATCCGGACATGACAAGAGAAAACGCGTTTTCGATGAAGCTGTCGAGTTCGTCCATTCAGGCACCACCCTTCAAATGTCCTCCACTCATCGATACGAAATCGTCGAGCTTTGACATGGCTTTTCCGCTCTCTATGGCATCAAGCGCTCTGTCCATTCCCTGTTCGATAGTGCCACACTTTCCTGCGATGTAGAGCGCAGCCCCTGCATTCAGCAGGACTATGCTCCTTTCACCCTCTGTCGCGCTGTTTCCGAGTACGCGCAGGGCATACGATGCGCTTTCTCCCGGGCCCGATACCTGCTGTTCCTTCCATTCGCGCGTTCCGTAACCGGCAAAATCCGAACCATCGATCTCATACCGCTCAGTTCCGCCGTTTTTCACCTCTTCGACCAGTGTCCTCCCCGCCGGGGAAATTTCATCCATTCCTGCCGATGCGTGGACGACGATCGCCCTCTCAGTTCCGAGCAGCGTAAGCGCGCTGGCAACGCGTTCAACATACGCTTCGGAGAAGACGCCGATCAGCTGGTGCCTGACGCCGGCGGGATTCGATATCGGGCCAAGCAGGTTGAATATCGTCCTGAAGCCAAGTGCTCTTCTTACGCCGGCCACATGCTTCATAGCCGGGTGGTAGAGTGGCGCAAATAGGAATGTTATGCCCGCACTGTTGAGCATCTCTGAAGCCTGTTCTGGTTCGATAGACAGATTTACGCCCAGATGCTCGAGCAGGTCGGCACTTCCGCTCCTGCTCGTGAACGATCTGTTCCCGTGTTTGGCAACGGGAACACCGGCTGCAGCAACAACAATAGAACTGACTGTGGACACATTGAATGTCTTGACGCTTGCGCCGCCTGTTCCGCACACGTCCATTGTGCCAGGCGGGGAAGCGACGGCTCTGCACTTCTCCCTCATCACGGATGCCATGGATGCTATCTCCTCGGCTGTTTCGCCCTTCATCCTGAGGGCAGTGAGGAAGGAGGCGGTTTCTGCTTCGCTGCACTTGCCGTCCATCAGCTCGTACGCGGCTTCCGATGCTTCCCGGCTCGAAAGATTTGTGCCCGATGCGAGCTTTTTCAGTATCTCCTTCATAATTCACCCCTCACGATCCTCTTGAAGTTGAGTAGCATCTGCATGCCCGACGGCGTTAGTATGGATTCTGGATGGAACTGTATCCCGTGTATCTGATGCTTCGTGTGCCTGAGCGCCATTATTTCACCGTATTCGCTCATCGCGGTGATTCTCAGTGAGGAGGGGAGCGATTCGTGCTCAACGACAAGCGAGTGGTAACGTCCGCCAATCGTTGGTGAATCTATACCCTCAAACAGCCCTTCGCAGTCGTGCGATACGAGCGATGTTTTTCCATGCATAACCCTCTCCGCATGGACAATATTACCGCCAAACGCATGGGCAATCCCCTGGTGGCCAAGACATACGCCGAGGAGAGGAATGTGTGCGCCCATCACGCGAATGACTTCCAGCCCTACGCCGAAATACTTTGTACTCTCCGGTGTCCCGGGACCCGGAGAAATGACTATGCCGTCCGGATCCAGCTTCTTCATCTCACGGATCGTCAGCGTGTCGTTCCTCGCGACAACGGTCTTCATGCCAAGTTCACCAAGCCGCTGATAGAGGTTGTACGAGAAAGAGTCGTAGTTGTCTATGAGCAGTATCATGTTCGATCCCTTCCGTACACAGACAGCAGTGCACCCATCTTGTTCTCCGTTTCAGTAAATTCCTTCTCCGGGTCGGAGTCATAGACAATACCGCCCCCTGCCTGCAGGAATGCCCTGTCACGCTCGCAGAAGAGCGTTCGGATGGAGATGGCGCTGTCGAGATATCCGTTGAACGAGTAATAGCCGACTGCGCCGGCGTACGGGCCCCGCCTGAACGGCTCGAGTTCCTCTATTATCTCCATGGCCCTGATTTTAGGAGCGCCGCTGACGGTACCGGCAGGGAATATAGAGAAGAGCGCGTCGACGGGCGTCTTTGAGCTGCTTAATCTGCCTTCAACACGGGAAACAATGTGCTGGACGTGACTGTAGCGTTCGACATTCATATATTCTGGAACGCGCACGGTGCCGAAATCGCTGACCCTTCCCACATCGTTTCTGGCAAGATCCACGAGCATGTTGTGCTCCGCTTTTTCCTTTTCGTCGTTCAGCAGTTCGGTGCGCAGCCTGTCATTCTCCTTTTTGTCCTTCGACGCCGGGCGCGTTCCAGCGATGGGGTAAGTGACAATCTTCCTGCCTTCAACCCTCACAAGCGTTTCAGGGCTGGAACCTATGACTGTTCTGTCGCCGAATTTAACGAAATACATGTAAGGGGAAGGATTGACAGCCTTGAGCCGTCTGTAAAAGCTTATCATGCCCTTCATACCGTCAACCACGCGTCTCCTGGACAGAACGACCTGGAAAATGTCTCCGTCGACGATGTACTCCTTCGCCCTGTCTACAGCATCGAGGTAACGGCTCTTCTGCGGATGCGAGCTCATACTGCCGTACGAGACATCTTCGTGCACAGCATCGTTGCCAATCAGTTCCCTCTCCCGGTCGTCGCCCGTTGAAAAGTAGAACAGTTTCTCCTCAAGATTGTCGTAAATGAAGCCGTCCTCGAACAGGCCGAGTTCCGCATCAGGGAAGGAGGAGGGGCTGTGTTTATCGGGAAGTTTTTCAAAAGAACGTATGACATCATAGGAGAAGTAACCGACAAAGCCTCCTGTATAGGGGAACGGTATGCGCCTCCGCATTTTGCGCTGCGCCATCTCCTCTTCGAGAAATCTGTCTATCCTTTGTTTCCTCTTCCTGCCGTCAAAAGAGACGGTGTCGCCGTTGCACACCGCCTTGACCGACGGCGAAGCGCCGAGAAAACTGTAGCGCGCCGAATGAGCCGGGCCCGTCGCGCTCTCAAGCAGGAAGCAGTCCTCTGAAGCAGACATGATCCTCGGAAGAAGTTCTAGCGGTTTCAGTCTTGATAAGCTCTGCCTGAACAGCAATAGCATCAGCCTCCGAAAAAGACGTTGTGAACGGAGCGGGCGGCAACCTGCAGATCCTTCATCGACACAGTGAAGTGATAGGCGACGGTAGAAGCGCCGGCTGACATCATGCCTATGTTGACGCCGACTTCGGAAACGGCGCCGAAAACTTTTGCTGCTATTCCGCGTGTCCTGCCCAGCCCTTCGCCAACGGCACAGAGCAGTGCAACATTCCTCTCCTTCTCAAGCTTGTCCAGTCCGCTGGACATCAACCTGGACAGCGCTTCCGAGGATCTGTCAAGATCCTCGATGCCTATGAGGAAGGAGATACACGTCTGTGATGTCGTCGCTGAAATTATGTTGACGCCCTCTCTTCCGAGATGACCCGAGATGACGGATATCGTTCCAGACGTGTAGCCTCCTCCGGTCACATAGACGCGCAGTATGCCCAGATCCTTGAGACAGGAGACGCTCTTTACAACGCCTGTCGTCTCTCTCTTGCTCGAAGTTATGAGTGTGCCCCTTGATGACGGATTGGCTATATTCCTGATTCTCAACTCGATGTTTCCGAGCCTGGCAGGGTCTACGGCCTTGGGGTGAAGCACCTCAGCGCCGAAATATGACAGTTCTGCCGCCTCGTCGTACGATATCTCATCAATCAGTTTAGCCTGCGGAACAAGGGACGGATCGGCTGTCAGGAAACCGTCCACGTCCTTCCATATGATCAGTTTACGCGCGCCGATGGCGTAAGCGACCACGGACGCGCTGTAATCGGTGCCGTTTCTGCCAAGAAGAGTGACGTGTTTCCTTGCATCCCTGCCGAAAAAGCCAGTCACCACAGGAACCTTGCCGGATCTCAGTGCGGAAAGGAGTTTCTTTCCGGCAATCTTCTTTGTGAGTGAAAGGTCGGCAGTGGCGCTCTCGTAATTGCTGTCTGTGACTATTCCGAGCGAGTCTGCCTCGAAAAACTTTGACCGTATGCCCGAACTCTCGAGGACGTGGGACACCACGCGGGCCGACAGACGTTCGCCTATGCTAAGAATAAGAGCCCTCATGCGCGGTGTGAGCTCTCCTGTGTAGTAGATACCATAGAGCAGCCTTTCCAGATTCTTTAGCAGCTCGTCCATGTCCTTCAGACTGCCGTCAAACTGCGTGCCGGGCGAGACTTCCGAGAGTATGGACACATGCCTCTCCCTGAGTGCGGAAATGAGAGCGGCTATTTTCTTCTCGCTGAGCCTGCCGGTAATCGTCTGCAGTATTGTGTCTGTCACACCGGAGATCGCGCTGACAACGACTGCACAGTTTTTTTCTGCAGACGTGTGTTCAATCAGCTGCCTCAGGCCGTCGGCATTTTTCAGGCATGAGCCTCCGAATTTCATCACGACCGGTTTCAATCAGACACCACCCAGTTTGTGCACAATTTCAGCATTCAGAACCGAGCCGCCCGCTGCCCCGCGTATCGTGTTGTGCGTCAGTATGACAAATCTTACGGCATTGCCTTTCACGCGAAGACGACCGACCGTGGCTGCCATGCCTCTCGCCCTCGAAGGCTCGCCTGCATTGACGTCCAGCAACGGCTGAGGTCTGTTATTCTCCCGTCTTAATATCACAGGCACTGCAGGAGCGGTCGGAAGCGAGAACTCCTGAGGCAGAGATCTGAAATTTGTGAATGCGGCAGCCACAGCATCTTCGTCGACACTGTTTTCCAAAATGACGGTGACGGATTCAGTGTGCCCATCCCTGACGGCAACCCTAGTGCACGTTGCGTTGACATCCATTGATGCATTCCGTATTGTTCTGCCGTCAATACTGCCGAACATCTTAGGTATCTCTTCAGTAAGTTTTTCCTCTTCCGCGTCTATGTACGGAATGACGTTTGAGAGAGCATCGAGTGAAGGAACGCCCGGATAGCCGGCCCCGCTCAGTGCCTGCAGCGTTGTCACCTCCACGCTCCGTATGCCGAACGGCTGCAGCGGTTTCAAACCCATCGCAAGGCCTATCGCGCTGCAGTTTCCGTTCGCCACAATGAAGCCGCCGCCTCCGATGACCATGGAGAGATGCTCATGATTCACCTCGGGCACCACGAGCGGAACATCGCTGCGCATGCGGTTCGGAGAGGCGTTGGTGAATACCCTGCCTCCAGCCTCGGCGAGCTCCAGCTCCAGGTCGCCTGCAACCTTTGTCGGCAGCGCACTGAAGATTATATCATACTTCTCCCTCTTTATTGAAGGCAGATCAATAGCCTCAATCCTGCACTCAAGAAGCTCGTCGGATATCCTCGGCTCTGGAATGGTGAGTACATCACGCAGCTTCCTGCCTCCGCTCTTTTCTGAACTGTACAGATCGGGAGGAGAAAAGAAAGGATGCCCGGACAGCAGTTCGCAGAAGCGCTGTCCAACGACGCCGCTTGCACCAAGCACTGCGGAACGTATGCTGCTACTCACGGCGTGCATCCCCCATGTACTCCCTGCCTTTCTTCATGAGAGAAGTAAATGCATCTGGCCTGCCGCTGAAAGCGCAGTCCCTGACCTCTTCCATCGACTTTATGAGAGTTGAAAAGACGGTGCTCCTGTAAATATTCATATTCTGTATCTCATAATACAGCATCGGATTTTCGTTTGCCACGTCTGATGCAGTCGAAAGCTGGTGCGTGAACGTCGTGCTCGCGAACCTGCTCAGCTCCGCCTTTGAAAAGGCGCTTCCGGCAAGCATGTTGAAAAATGCTATGTTCAGAGCGTGCGTAGCGCCAAGCACATATGCCATCAGTTCATCATGTCGTTCAAGTTCCAGCACGGTTATGTTGAGGCTGGTGTCCCTGAAGAGCGATGATGCATCCTCGACCGCATCCCTGCTGCCGCAGTCGCATATGACGAGATTCTGATCTGCCAGCATTCTTGTCCCGGGGCCGAACATGGGATGAATGCTCGCAATCTTTGTGCCCTTCAGAATGCCCCGCCTTATCTCGGACATGAGGGGTGATTTCAGGCTGCATCCGTCCATTATGGTAGCGTCGCATCCAGCATCTATCAGCGTCGACAGAAGCCCTGCAGTTGCTGAAATAGGGGTGGACAGAAGTATGATGTCGGCCGATTTGGCAGCATGGAGGAGATCTCCGTCGAATCTGTATCCTGAAGAAGGTACTATATCATTTACTATCACTTCATGCCCCTGAACATTGAAGAAGTTCGCATACCATCTGCCCATCTTGCCGCTTCCGCCGACGATGAGTATCTTCCTGGACTTTCCCTCATAGACTGGCGTACTGCTGGACGTCTGTGCGGAGACGGATGCCAGTATGAGGGATTTGGCAATATCTCTGCCGATCTGCCTGTCGATGCCGCTGCTTTCGCAAACCGATTCAGCGCGTTCTATAACCTGCGCTTCGACCGTGAAATCTCTCACCGGTACTCTCCTGTCCCTCTTGATCTTCCCTATTTTCTCAGCCTCCTTTATCCTGCTGCATACCAGCCGCATTATTTCCTCATCGATTTCGCCAATCCTCCGTCTAACGGAGGTGAGTGTTTCTTCCGTCATTTCAATCCGCTCCTGAGATACAGATCCGCAAGAACAATGCAGAGCGCGGCTTCCACGACAATGACTGCGCGTGGAACGATGCAGGGATCGTGCCTGCCCTTGACGACAAGATCCGTCTCCCGCATCGTCCTGAGGTCCACGCTGCGCTGTTTTGCTGATATAGAGGAAGTGGGTTTCACCGCGACCCTGAACACAACTGGCATTCCGTTTGTTATGCCTCCGTTGATGCCGCCGGCATTGTTAGTTGCCGTGACCACTCCTTTTCCGTCTGGTGCAACAATGAAAGAATCGTTGTTCTGGCTGCCCCTCGTTGCCGAACCACGGAAACCGGTGCCGAACTCTATGCCCTTGACTGCAGGTATGGCAAACATGAATCTCGATATCTCTCCCTCCACTGTGTCGAAGAAAGGCTCTCCCAGCCCCGCCGGTACGCCGGAAGCGATGCATCTTATTGTTCCTCCCAGGCTGTCTCCATCGCTTCTTGCAGCCAGAATAGCGTCCCTCATCCTGGCGGCTGCTTCCGCATCGATGCAGCGCACTTCATTGCCGAAGCGGTTACTCTCAACGGTTTCGAACCCATATTCGGTGCCGTCTGCAACTGTTCCTATGGATACCACGTGCGCCGCAACGCGAATGCCCCTGGACGCGAGATATTGTCTTGCGACGGCTCCGGCCGCAACTATCGGAGCTGTCAGTCTGCCGGAGAACTGACCTCCGCCTCTGAAGTCGGATCGTCCGCCGTACTTCACAAACGCAGTGTAATCCGCATGACCTGGCCTCGGAATGAACTGCAGGTCGGTGTAGGAAGCACTTCTGACATCTCTGTTGGCCATCGTGAACAGTATCGGCGTTCCGGTGAGAACGCCGTCCCTGACGCCTGATGCCACACTCACTTCATCAGCCTCATGCCTGGCGGTGCCAATCAGCTGGGCTGGCTTGCGCATTTCAATCTCCCTGTTCAGTGCATTCATGTCGACCGTCATGCCCGCGGGCAGACCGTCGAGCACCGCGCCTACAAGTTCGCCGTGACTCTCTCCGAATACAGTCAGTCTGAGTGCTGTTCCAATGCTATTCATTTCAATGTCACCATCCCGCCCGCTGCCCTTATGTCCTCGACGAAGCCGGGGTATGAAACGGAGAAACATTCTGCGCCGTTAACCCTCACTCCTTTTTCTGAAGAGAGGCCTGCCACACACGCCGCCATCGCGATCCTGTGATCTCCATGCGATTCAACGACGCCTCCTCTTACAGGGCCCCCCCGTATACGAAGCGTCTCGCCTTCGCCACTGAATCGGACGCCCATGCTTTTGAGCATCATTGATGTAGTTTCAATCCTGTCCGTCTCCTTGAGCCTGAGATTCATGGAACCGCGCACAGTGCTTTCCCCGCCGGCAAAGGATGCAACCACACAGAGCACCGGAAAGAGATCAGGACACTGGGAACAGTCGATATCGGCGGAAGTGAGCCGGCCGCTTTCAACGGTCAATGAGCCGGACCGCTCAGTCACTTTGCAACCGAAGAGACGAAGCGTGCCGGCAATGCTTGCATCTGCCTGAGTGAATGTGTCTGAAAGGTTACTCACGCTCAATGTGCCGCCGGTTACAGCCGCGGCAGCCAGCATAAATGCAGCAGAGGAATAATCGCCAGGAATCGATATATTGCGTGGCCTGTATGCGCCGTCGCCTTTGAAGAAGAGACTGTTGCTTTCGAGTCTTGCCTCCCCGCCGAAATATTTGACCATTTCCAGCGTGAGAGCGAGATAGCGTTCCGATTGTATGCCGCCCTCAATCTCGATCTCAGTGCTCCCGCTCTTCAAAGGACAAGACATTGCAAGGGAGGACGCAAACTGTGAGCTGATGTCTCCGCGAATTGTTGCATATTCGCGCTTCAGTTTTCCGCCAAAGACTGCAGGCAGCCTGTCGTTGCCGAGCGTGGAAAAAGCGGTTCCGCCGAGCTGCCTCACGGCGTCCATAATCGGCCCCATGGGTCTACGGCGGAGTGAATCGTCCCCCGTGATCACCGCGTAACCGTCCGTGAGCGCGCAGATGGAACTTGTCAGTCGTGCAGTAGTGCCGGAATTGCGCGCGTTTATGACATCGGATGCCTGATGCATGTCAGACTCAATTGAAAGGGTCTTCCCCCTCTTCACTTCGGCGCCCATCAGCACTGTCGCTGCCAGCGTGCTCTCCGTATCGTCACTCAGGAGAGGATGATCTATCTCCATCCTTCCGCCGGACATCAGTCCAAAGAGCAGAGCGCGATGTGTTATACTCTTGGAAGGCGGAGCCGCCAGAGACCCGGAGAGGGCGGCGGATTTCTCAGAAAATAATTCCATGTTCGGAAACACCCCTCAATCCGCATACAACAGTCCTCCCGTACCCCTTCAGTGCGCGGGCCACACTCCCCGCTCTCCCCTTCTCCACTATTGCAAAAAAGGCAGGTCCGGTCCCTGAAAGTCCGGACACACTTGCACCCGCAAGCATTGAAATGAACAGAGGAGCGGGATTTATTCCCAGCAGATTACAGAGCAGCAGCGTGTTTGACATGGTCGCCTCCCTGTACATGGAGCGGAGTGCAAGCCCGTAGAGCGCTATCATGTCAGTCCTCCTTCTCCTCAGACCGTGGAGCGGCAGGCTGTTCTTGCGTATCTTCCTTTCAGGAATGACGAAGACAGCGGAATACCTGCTGTTCACGAGTTTCCTCCTCACAATCGTCATCCGCCTGTTGTCTGCAAATATGAGACCGCCGAGATGGCAGGCAGCAGCATCATCGAATGCTCCGGTGACAGAAACGCCAGCACGCATAGAGGCGATCGCTGAATAACGGAGCAGCTGCTGTGTCGTCACGTGTGAACCGAACGCGTCAAGCAGAGCACCGATGACGGCGAGGGAGACGCTGCTGCTGCTCTTCATACCCCTGGAAGGCGGTATCTCCGATTCCACCTCAACATACAGGCCTTTCATTCCTGTCCTGTTGTGATGCCGCACCGTGGCAATGCATTGTTTCACAAGAGATGTGTCCTTCTCATCCCCTTTGAGCACGACGGACGTTCCGCCGCCCCTGCTGATCTGCACTCTGGCAATGCTCTTCATGTCCGTTCCGAATGTGACCCCGCGGAAGGAGCCTATGCCGCTGACTATTGTGCCTGCGCCGTGTTCTGTTCGGACGCCGTCGAAGGTCAGTTGAATCCCTCCTTTCTGAGTATCGAGAGCATGTCCTCCAGCGGTGCATCCGTTCCGGTCCAGAGATTGAATGATTCGGCAGCCTGTTTCGCAAGTATTTCGGCACCGCCAATGTAGCGGCATGACTGATCTTCGGCCAGCAGTCGGTATGGCGTCTTCTTCTTCGAATAGACAAAATCCATTACTGTACCGAACGTGCACGAAGCCACTCCTTCCGGTAATCCGCCCTGTCTGCCATCCATTCCAACCGGTGTGGCATTGATGACAATATCATAACTGCTGCCGGCTACGAATGTACCGTTCTCTATTCCCATCGAAAGGGCCATCGCTCTGCTCCGCGCAGCATTCCTGGAAATGACAGTGAGATCAGAATGGTTCAGCGCCGCGACGGCGGATCTCGCTGCACCGCCAGATCCTATCACAAGAGCACGGCGGTGTGGCAGGCTTCCGATAAGCTGCCTGACTGCGGCGTAATCGGTGTTGTAACCGCGCATACGTTCTCCGTCTATGACAACAGTGTTGATCGCGCCGATCCTGCTGGCCTGTACATCTATTTCTGACATCAGCGCCATCGCATCTGTTTTGTACGGCATGGTTATGTTGACGCCTCTTACGCCTGCGGCCCTGGCGCAACGGAAGAAAGGCTCCAGCTCTTCCCTGCTTCCGATGGATAGCGCTACGTACCTGCCGCGGATCCTGTTCCTTGCAAGCGCATAATTCTGTATAAGTGGTGACGGGCTGTGCGACACATCTGCCCCTATCAGCACGTTAACCAGACCGTTGTGCATTTCAAGCAAATCTGAAAAGACCGGCTGGCCGTCAGCAGTCCGTTCCTCATCTGAAAGGGAAGCATAGGTCCATGGCGCCCCGTTCCTCAGCGAAGCGAGCCTGGTCAGCAGCCCTGCAGGGCCGGTCGAAAAAGCCATCACCCTGTGCGGCTCACTGACTGCTTCAGGCGTCGCAAGAATAGACGCTTCGGCAAAATTTCCAAGTGTGCCGACACACTTTGCAATTGCGCCGGATTCCAATTCCGTCCGCACGATTGCATTCAGTTCATCGCTTGATCTCAACGGTCCGTGATGGGACACGACTAGCTTTGACCGCATCCGTTCGGGAAATTTGACGCGACCCGCGTCTTCCATTTCCATGTCCACATATTCGAACGACGAGAACAGCTCCGGGGCGTCGGCCCTCTCCACGAGCTTCAGCGAACGTCCCTTGA
Source organism: Candidatus Sysuiplasma acidicola (assembly GCA_019721035.1). Lineage (NCBI taxonomy): Archaea > Methanobacteriati > Thermoplasmatota > Thermoplasmata > Candidatus Sysuiplasmatales > Candidatus Sysuiplasmataceae > Candidatus Sysuiplasma > Candidatus Sysuiplasma acidicola. The sequence continues at coordinate 140,430 of JAHEAA010000001.1, read as the reverse complement.
GCGTCGCAATCTTGATTGCGCCGACTGCGGAGAGTTTCCTAAGCGACTCGGGGGACGGGTCCCTCAACGAGTCGATCCTGTACTCTAACATGCCTGCGCCTGCAGCGACGGCCCTCGATGCTTTGGCGATCATCTCGTCCGGCGTCGGGCCCTTCAGCGCAACACATATCATCGGTTGTTACCTCTCCACAATCGTTTCCGAGATGCTCATGCCGAAGTGACGTGCTCCTTCCTGGACGTGCACAAGAACGCGATCGCCCTTCTTGAGCTCCGTGGCTGGAATCGGCTCCCCCTCGGTGCACAGATTCACTGTTTCGGCATTCTGCAGCAGGATGCTGCATTCTTTTCCCCTCACTGTTGCTTCGATCAGTATGAGCGGTCTTCTTTCTATCTTGACCCTGCCGACAGTAACATTCCGGACCCTTCCGTCAATGCGCACCGCCGGTACTTCTGTTCCGGCCCTGAGCTCGGAGAGATATCCGGTCTTTCCGCCCTGCAGGAGCAGATAGGAATGAACGGGTCCGGCATTGACCCTGAACGGCCTTGCGTTAACGTACTTTGCCTTCAGTGTTTCAGAATGTATCAGGAACAGCACGCCTGACTGCGAGCCGACGAGCATCCCTTCCCCTTCCTCAAGCATGGAGCATGTATCAACGCATACCCTGTCACCCATGCCTGCTTGCCTCACAGACAAAATCTCAGCACTCTCAAGAGGACACGGAGGAGTTACTGCGCTCAGTATTTCAGCAAAACCAGACAGTTCCTGCCTGGATGAAACAGACGCGAGTATTCCGTCGACACCGACCTCCAGTGTATTGAGAAAGAGAAGGGCTTCCTCCTTTGTGCGCGCAACTGCGACGAGTGTTATGCCTCTGTTCGCACAGAGTGCGATGAGATTCTCCAGTGGAATGACTTTCCAGTCCCTTGCGTCCACCACAAGATAGCCAGGGCGGAGTTCCGACTCCGCTGGCATATCCCTTTCTGAACTTATGCTGATGAAGGTGCCGATCCTGTTTCCGTCGGCAGTCAGCTCGTTACCGCTGATGTGAAGGGCGTGGAAGCGTGCTCCTTTTGCCAGTGCCTCGTCGCCGCTTTCCACGACAATATCGGTGAAACCGAGTTCGACTGCATCCATTACAAATCTCTGCCGTTCCTTCCCGTGCAGATGATCCGCCCTTATCCATATGAATTTTGAAGCGGCCAACGTTATCCCAGCAGCTTGATTGCCTCGTCCGGTTCGGCACCGTTGAATATGATGGATGCGAGGGCACCTGTCATCGCAGTCGGATCCCTGTGCTGCCATATGTTCCTGCCAATGGATATGCCTCTGGCTCCGGCATTCATTGCACCTTTCACCATCTTCAGCACCTCAATATCAGAATCGAGCTTCGGTCCGCCTGCAATCAGAAGAGGTGCGGGGCATCCCCTGACAACCTCCCTGAAGGTTTCCTCTGACCCGGTGTAATTCACTTTCACTACGTCTGCCCCGAGTTCTGCACCCACTCGTGCAACATGCTTGAGGTGTTCGACATCATATGGATCTTTGATGTCCTTTCCGCGGGGGTACATCATTGCTAGCAGGGGCATTCCCCAGTTCCTGCACTTTCGCACGACTTCGCCTGCATCTGCAAGCATCACGTCATCCCCCTCTGCACCAACATTGACATGAAGGGAAATCGCGTCCGCTCCCAGCTGTATTCCTTCCTCGACATCAGTGACAATCACCTTTGTGTTTGGCGACGGCGAAAGTTTCGTGCTCGCCGATATATGAATGATCAGACCCACGTCCTTTCCGTACCCGCGGTGGCCGTATGCCACGAGGCCTTTGTGTATCACGATCGCCGTTGCGCCACCGTGCGAAACTTTATCAATGGTCTCCCTTATATCGGTTATGCCCGAGAGCGGACCCTCCGAAATACCATGGTCCATCGGAACAACCAGCGCGAAGGAAGTCTTCCTGTCAAATATGCGCTCTAACCTGATTTGCTTCCCTATCATTGTTAACCCGTAACATGGTGCTAACCTGACAACATATTTATACATTGTTGTATAGATGTATACAATGAAATACATGTGGGAAGAAATTGTCAGAGAATTCGGTCTCTTTCCCAGCCAGTCGAAGGTTGCGAGGGCCATGCTGCGTCTCGGGCTGAGCGTGAAGGAGAAGAAAATTTACTGCGGGGACATAAGACTCAGCGATGTTGCCGTAGCGAGAGCACTCGGTGTAGACCGAAGAGTCGTGCGTGCGACTGCAGAAACAATACACTCGAATGGCGAACTTTCGAAATTCTTCAGCTTCCTCCGGCCCTTGGCGAATCTCAAGGACGCGGCTCCTCAGCTGGGGTGGAGCACTATTGAGATTTCGACAGCCAATGCGGATCAGCCGGGCATACTGGCGGATGTTTCGAGAATCATTGCGGATGCAGGCATAAGCATAAGACAGGCAATTGTGGAGGACCCTGATTTCACGGAACATCCGAAGCTTTATGTTGTCACTGCCTCGGAAGTACCGGCGGATCTAATACCTCTCCTGAAGAGAGCAAAAGGCGTCAGCGAACTCACGCTGAGATAATGTATTCAGCGTCAGCTGCGCATAAGCAGAAGACGCTCATAGGCCTGACGGACAAATGAAGGATTTATGTCATAACCTATGCCGTTTCTTCCGAGCATGGCCGAAGCTGCCAGCGTAGTGCCGGAACCGGCGAACGGGTCAAGAACAGTTTCGCCGACGTAGCTGTAGGCCTTCACGAGTCTGGACGGCAGTTCGATTGAAAACGGCGCAACATGCTTGCGGCCCGTCCCGCTGCGTTCGGGGTTCATAAGCCATACGTCACTCTTTTTCAATGCTATCCAGAAATCCTTGTCCAGTATCGATTTCTCCTTTTCAGCGCTGCCGACATGCGAATATTTCCTGTACCCTCTGGGCGCGGGTTTCTCAAATTCCAGGATAAACTCGTGTGCGTTGTTGATGAGTATGCCGCCGGGATAGGGGTATGTGCCGAAATGGGCCCTCACGGAGTTGGTCTTCTGCCAGACAATGTCCCGCCTGAAGACAAAGCCAACCGCTTCGCACAAATCTATGCTCTTACCCGCAAGATTCAGCGTCCTGAAACTTCCACCGGTACGCAGGGGAAGATTCATGATATTGAGAAAGAATTTTCTTCCCGGCTGTAGCACACGGAATACCTCAGCCCAGACCATTCCGATCCGGAAGAGCCATTCGTCAAGATCGTGAACATTGCCCAGATCCCCGTCCACCGTCCCCTCTCCTGAATACATCTTTGTGTCAAAGTAGGGCGGAGACGTTATCGCAAGATTCACACTTCCGTCCGCAATCTTAGACATTGCCCGTGAATCTGACGCGATTATCCGCTGCAGAGTACCCTTCACTCTGAGCGAATAACTTCTGCGCATGCGCGTTCTGTTTGATGTCTCGTTGCCTTTTGGATGCTGCAGCTCGGACGTGTCGAACGCTTCAACGTCCGTGATATTGAATCTGTGCTGGCCGCTAGCCGACCTCGAGCTGAGGAGCGTTCCGTTTCTTACGGAGCGATATATGACATCGAGGCCAATGCCCAGCATATCTGATACTTCGCCAGCAGAAAGATATGTTCTAGCGCTGTAATCGCCTGGGCTGCTGACACTGCCGCCCTTGCGTTGACAAGATGTGCCGGAAGGTATCCGCTCCGCGTCTTTTGACCGCTCGTTCACTTTCAAAACCTCCCTATACCGCGCCGTCACGGACAAGCGGGATTATCCCTTGAGGCATCGCGCCAGTCTTCCCACACCACTCCGTTACGACGAGGTACTTCGGAAGTTATCAGTCATGTCGCTTATAAAGGCGAGCGACAAACAGAAAACAAGGCCCGAATACTATCGTGGCAACAGGGCAGGGCTTGCCCGAATTCACGCGAGTAGAGAGAATGCAAGAACGGACGGGACTCTTGAGTCCCTCAAGGATCCCTCGGGGCTGTTCCTGTCGAAGCACGAACTGCCAAGGTTTCTTCGGCAGGAAGCCACCGAATTACGTGGAGGATGCCTAATTCGCATCTGGACCTCACTTGCACTGTCAGTGAGTTGTGACTGCATTGTTTGTCCAGGCAGACGCTGAGAGCGCCGAATGCACGCTCACAGGATCGGGAAAGAGTGACGAAGGGCTGAAATCCGAAACTCCGGACACGCTCGTCATTCCGCCCCGCGGATATCCACCGTAATGCCTTATCAGAAGAGGTGAAAGGAGCATCGGAATGAGCCACGTGCAGTTGAATACCGATGCAAGAGGATTGAACATGGCTATGCCAGTCACTAGCACGATCTCAAAGGTCATGGAATATTTTGAGAGACGGAATATCTCCCTCATGGTCAGCGGAGCCTCGCTTTTCGGCGTAACAGGTATCGTGCGCAGACCCGTGCTCAGGTATGCAAGCATGCTCTTGAATTCGTAGGGAAAAGAGATTGCGGAAACAGCTGAGCTGAGATATCGTGCACGGAGGTACACTGGATAGCGGATGCCGCACCTCAGCCTGACAAGTATGTTAGGTATCGCGGAAAAAATGCTCACTACGAGCAGGTAACGCAGCACAGGCACGGACCAGAAAGTGCCTAGCGGATTCGACAGGAAAGCGCTGAGAAATGCGGCCGTTCCGGCATCGGTAGATGTGAAACCATAAACTGTGAGTATCATGCCAATGGGAAGGAGCATCGTGGTGAAATGACCGAGCGGCGTCTGAAGAAGCAGGAACTTACGATCGGCGCTGAGTGTTGAATTCAGAGAAAGATCGAAGAATTCCATTGATCCCCTTGTCCATTTGTTCTGCCGCTTGATGAAACCGCGCACATTTTCGGGCATTGCCTCATAGGTGTGGAGAGGAACGAAGCGACAGTGCCATCCATTCTCGGCAAGTCTTACCGCTGTCGCGAAGTCCTCTGACACGTACCCTTCTACGAAACCACCTATTTCCCTCAGAGAGCTCATCCTCACCATCACGTTGTGACCGTAGCAGAAGACAGCATCAAGCTCATTGGCAAGCTGCTCTTCCCACACGAACTGACCTATCCTGGACATGGGCGCAAGCGTCCTGACAAATTCCGTGTCAAGATTCCAGATGTTGATCAGCCCCTGAAAGACGGCGACATTGCTGTTTGCTCCGTGTTCGGCATACTTCAGCGCTTCGGATACCCAGTCAGGAGGGAGATAGGAATCGGCATCAAACAGGACCATGTAATCATACGAAGAACCGTACTCTCTGAACCAGTTGTTGATGGCTCCGGCCTTGAATCCCTGTCTCTTTTCTCTCCTGATGACCCTGTACCCCATTGAGGAGGAAATCGAATCGACTGTTGATCGGGCTTCGTTATTTGTTGAGTCGTCCAGAACAAACACGTCGCATGGATAGGACTGGCGGATAGCGCCTAGACACTCGGGCACGACGTCGTTCATCGTGGCGTAGAGCAGAGCGACTCTCCTGTTCGCCGGAGCCGCATCAAGACTCTTTAACGGTCTGTAACGCGAGGTCAGGGCGATTATCTGCCTCGCCAATCCGTAAGACGTGCCTATGAAAATGAACGTCAGAACGAAGAACAGCGCTGCGGAATAGATGTGATTCCACTTGACGACGAAGACGCCGAGGCCGATTTCAAGTGCCGAAAATATAGCTAAGACCGTGGCGTAGAAACGTCTCTTCACGAGCGAAATGCCCGGTTGTGACTTTTCACGGGCTCGAACCTGTTCACCGATAGTCTGAGTCGACACGTCTCCCGCGCTCAAAACATCTTCCTCACAAGGGCTTACGGTGATAGGCCCGTATATGAACTTATTTTGACAAGCGTAGAATATGCAAAGCCGGATTCAAGCACGGCGTTTCTTCATTTCAGGAATGCAGAAAAAGCGATGTTCGCAGCGTCGAGGTAGTTCACACCGGCAGATGATAAGGATGTCGGAATGAACAACGCCGGTCATTCTTCAGAGACGTTCGATGCCAGGCGTACCGTTGATGCCGAATTCTATAGCCTCAGAGATTGCGCGGGCACCGGATATGGTCGTTGCCAGCGGAATATTGATTTCTACCGCAAGCCTGCGCATCATTGCGCCGTCCCTGACACTGCCCGAACTCACCCTGGGCGTATTGACGATGAATGAAACATCCCCGGATCTCATCAGACCAAGCGCATCCGGCTTCATGTTTTCGGATATCCTGTATGCCCGCGTTGCATGAATGCCCCTTTCCCTGAGAAACTCCTGAGTGCCGCGGGTTGCATAGATGTCAAAACCCAGATCCCTGAGTTTTTGCGCTATGGGCAGCAGCGGTTCTTTGTCCTCATCCCTGACGGTAAAGTATACGGCCCCCTCGCGCGGCAGGTGCATACCTGCTGCAGTGAATCCCTTCCAGTAGGCCTCCGCGTATGTCCTGCCCAGTCCCATGACTTCGCCCGTGCTCTTCATCTCCGGTCCGAGCACGCTGTCCACTCCCCTGAGCTTCATGAACGGAAAGACGGAGACCTTGACTGCAACACGATCCGATTTCTTTCCGATAAGGTCGAATTCATCAAGCTTGTGCCCCAGAATGACTTTTGTCGCGATCTTGGAAAGCGGTATGCCCGTGGCCTTTGAAACGAACGGAACAGTCCTGCTGCCGCGCGGGTTGGCCTCGAGCACAGATACCTTTCCTTGTCTCACCGCGAACTGGTAGTTGGCCAGCCCCTTCACATGCAGCGCCGAAGTCAGCAGGTGTGACTGACGCTCTATTTCTGCGATCTCATCAGGCGAGAGCGTGTGCGGCGGCAGAACCATCGTTGCGTCTCCGGAGTGCACGCCAGCCTGTTCAACATGCTCAAGAATTCCGGCAACGAATGTGTCCCTGCCGTCGGAAACAACATCGACGTCCACTTCGATGGCATTGGAGAGATAACGTTCTATGAGCAGAGGCGATTTTCCTGTAACGCTGACGCCTTCGAGATACGATGCGAGCTGATCGTCATCGTGCACAATCTCCATGCCTCTGCCGCCGATTATATGCGAAGGCCTGAGTATGAGCGGATAACCCAGCGACTGTGCGGAGCTCATCACATCATCCTTCGACGAAGCAGAGACGGATTCAGGCTGTTCGAGACCAAGGCGGCGTACAAAGTCGGAGAACAATTTTCTGTTTCCCGCCAGCGTAAGGGACTCAGGTGGTGTGCCGAGTATACGCGCCCTTTCATCGCCCTGAAGCGCCATAGCCGCGTTGAGGGCTGTCTGTCCGCCGAACTGCGTCATAATGCCGTACGGCTTTTCCCTCGTCACAACATCCATGATATCCTGATGTGTCAGCGGTTCGAAGTAGAGCCTGGAACTCAGGTCGAAGTCGGTGGAAACCGTCTCCGGATTGTTGTTTATTATCACCGCATCGTATCCCTCTTCCCTCGTGGATATAGCGGCGTGAACGCAGCAGTAGTCGAACTCGATTCCCTGCCCTATCCTTATCGGACCTCCGCCGATAATCAGTACAGACTTCCGTTCTCCGCGATCGATCTCATCCTCGCCAACCGTTGTGCTGTAATAATAAGGCGTTTCGGCCAGGAATTCAGAGGCGCATGTGTCGACCATCCGGAAGCTCTTCCTGCTACCGACGGTCACACCCGAAATCCGCCTGATGTAGTCGATGCTGAAACCTGTTCTCAGCGCCTCTTCCGCGGCGCCGGCCGAGCCACTGGAAAGAGAGCGTTCGATGTCCACAAGGCGTTTGAGCTTCTCAAGAAAGAAATAATGCCAGTGACACGCAGCGTGTATGGTCTCCACAGGCGTCGAGCGTTTCAGCGCTTCAATGATGCAGTATATCCTCCTGTCGGTCGGAACCCTTATTTCCTCTATCAGCTGTTCATCGGTCCAGCCCGACACCTCCCCGGTGTCCAGGTCCAGCAGACCAAGTTCGAGAGAGCGCAGCGCCTTCAGGAGTGCCTCCTCAACTGTCCTTCCGATCGCCATCGTCTCTCCAGTGCTCTTCATCTGTGTGCCTATCTTCCTGTCGGCCATTCTGAACTTGTCAAACGGCCATCTGGGTATCTTGACAACGACATAATCAAGCGAGGGTTCGAATGCCGCCTTCGTCCGTTTTGTTATTGCGTTTTCGATCTCGTCAAGATGAAGACCGAGCGATATCTTGGCAGCAACTCTCGCTATTGGATAACCCGTTGCCTTGGATGCAAGAGCGGAACTTCTTGAGACCCTTGGATTCACCTCAACTACGCGTAATTCTCTTGTCCGGGGATGAACAGCAAACTGCACATTGCAGGCACCCTCTATGCCAAGAACGTTGGCAATCCTGATGGCTGATGAGCGAAGCATCTGATGCTCTCTGTCGCTCAGCGTCTGCGCGGGAGCAATGACTATGCTTTCGCCGGTGTGCACCCCCATCGGATCGAGATTCTCCATGCTGCAGACTATTATGCAGTTGCCCGCGGCGTCCCTGACAACCTCATATTCATATTCCTCCCAGTCAAGTATGCTCTCCTCAATAATCACCTGGCCGATCCTTGAACTCGCCAGTCCGGTGCCCACGACATATTCCAGCTCCTTTTCAGATCTCACTATGCCACTGCCCGTTCCACCCAGAGTGTAAGCAGATCTGATCATCACCGGATAGCCGCCCAGTTTCTCCACAAAAAGTTTTGAATCCTTCAGCGAAGTGCATGTAAAACTCTTTGCCACCGGAAGACCGGCGTCGGTCATCGTCTCCCTGAACAGCTCGCGGTCCTCGGCCGCTTTTATCGCATGTTCATTGGACCCGAGGAGACGCACGCCGAGTCTAGCAAGAATCCCCTTCTCCGAAAGTTCGGAGCACAGGTTGAGTGCGGTCTGCCCTCCCATCCCGCTGAATATGCCGTCAATGTGCTCTAATTCAATAATCTTCTCGATTGTCTCCGCCGTCATGGGTTCTATGTAAACGGTGTCTGCAATCTCCCTGTCACTCTGTATCGTTGCAGGATTGGAGTTCAGAAGCACAACATGGAATCCCTCCTCTCTGGCAGCCTTGCAAGCCTGGCTTCCCGAGAAGTCGAAATTCGGCGGCCTGGCCGATAACTATCGGGCCAGAGCCAATGACCAGCACTTTTTTCATCTTTCTGTCTGCTGGAATATCATCACCTCCTCCCGTCTTCGACGAGTTTCCTGAAGTGTTCATATACAAACGCAGTGTCCTGCGGTCCCGGTCCTCCCTCCGGGTGATATTGTGTTGTGATGAGCTTCCCGGATTCGTGTTCAAGACCCTCGAGGGTACTGTCATTAAGGCTCCACTGGACGGGATTCAGAGGCGTCCTGTCAAGCGAGTCAGGAAGAACGGAAAAACCGTGATTATGCGAAGTTATGTAAACCCGCTCACCGAGCCTTACAGGATGGTTTATGCCTCTGTGACCGAACTTCAGTTTGAATGTTTTGGCGCCGAACGCAAGAGAAATGATCTGGTGACCAAGACAGACGCCAAGAACGGGCAGTTCTTCGGCCGCCTTCCTTACGACCGGCAGGGACTTCTGTGCAATATCCGGATGGGCCGGATCTCCGGGTCCGCTGGAGAGCACGAGACCCTCCGGCTCCACGGACATTATGTCATCGAGCGATGATGAATACGGAAGAATGTGCACGGTAAACCGCGCCATCAGGTCCCGTATCAGATTCCGTTTGATGCCGAAGTCCAGCACTGCAATGTTCTTTCCTTTACCAAGAGGTCCGATCATGCTGCGCGTACTAACCTCTGAAACCAGATTCTCTTCCCATGTGTTCCTGAGACGCGACAGTTCCGAGACCCTTGCATCGAGGTCGACCTCCGACGGCGGCAACGGTATTATCAGGCCTTTCATCGTCCCTTTCTGTCTCACGCGTCTGACAATGCTCCTTGTTTCGGCAACCTCAATGCCCGGAAGTTCGGACTTCACCAGAAGTTTCTCAAGCGGGGAATCGCGGCCGTTCATTACAGATGTGTTTTCGGACACAACTATGCCGCGTACCTGAGCCGTAGAGGACTGCAGGTCATCCTCGTTGAAACTGTAATTGCCAATCAGCGGATAAGTGAATACAAGTATCTGCCCGCGATATGAAGGATCTGACATGGACTCCTCATACCCCGTCATGGACGTAGTGAAAACAACTTCGCCATAGGATTCCTTTCGGAAACCAAACAGCCTGCCTCCAAAAAAAGTTCCATCCTCGAGCAGCAGAGTAGCGTCGGTTTTCAATTGGACTACCTCTGAAGCATCAACATCCTGTACTTAATTCTTTTCGGGCAGTCTTTGCCAAAGAGCGACGAAAAGATGGAACGAAAGGTCGACGGTGTCATGTCCGCTCCGCTTGCTGCAAAAAAAGAGTCTGCGATCCGGGCGTCGCAGGTAATAGAGCAATATCGCAGTTCGAAGCTTGTACAAGAATGTCCTTATATGGGAAAGAAAATCGAACTATGCGATATTGATATGAATAAGAGTTCGAAAATAGTTGCTGCAGTCATCGTTGCACTGCTCGCGGTGGGCGGAACTGCCTACTACGTGTTCGGCAGCGGAGGCAGCCTGAACATACAGGTGAAGGATCCACTGCCTTCGGGCTGGAGTGCGCTGTACATCAACGTCAGTTCTGTGTCGATACACAACTCAACAGGCGGAAGCGGCGGCGGATATTTGAAAAGCTTTTCGACACCTGTTTCTGTCAACCTGGCAAATGCGACCAGTAAATCTTTGTTCCTCACGAGCCTGAAACTGCCGAACGGACACTATCAGATGATCAGGCTGACCATCACAGGAGCCTATGGAGTGTACAGCGGCAAAACATACAAGATATCGCTTGTGAGCTCCTCAGTCGACGTTGCGGGTCAGTTCACGATATCGTCCGGCTCGACGACAACGGTGACACTTGACTTCAACAGCACCCAGGCTGTGCACGGAGATCCGGCTTCCGGCTTCACGATGACACCGGTTGTGGCTGAAACAGTTGGCTGAATACCGGCAAGCGGCGGATCCAGCAAACCTCTTAACTTACCATATTTTCAGAAGCTGAAAACGTTGTGTGCGGTCGCGATTCGTTCATTGCTCGTCCGTCTGTGCCATGCGCGTACTCTTCTTTCTTTTCCTGGAGGACACCTTGATCGATTTCATTTCCTTCACCATTCTCTCGAGCTTGGAGAGAAGGTCCTGAACGGTGCGCATCGGATCCCATTCAAATGACTTAGCTACAAAGAGTCTGTCAGCAGTCTGCAGTTTTCCGCTCAATGAATACTTAATCTTGCCGAACTCGCTGCCGTACTCGTGGACATGAATATATAGCGAAACAGGACGGGAAATGTTCTCAATCCTTTTCATGCTCTTACCAATCTCACCATACATTGTATCGAGTATTTCGCTGTCTGATACGCCGGTTATCTGCACATATACCGATTCGCGTATCTGGAGCGACGCCACCAGCTGAGCAATATCATACTTCGTGATCACGCCGACAGGCATACCATTTTCGAGCACCGGGATAGAGCCTGTGTCCTCGGAAGACATCATGCGGAACACCTTCTCCATACTGTCTTCGCGTGAGAGCGAAGGGAAGTCCTTTCTGGCTATGCTGCCTACGGTTATTTCCACCGGGTTTGCCCGTCCGGCAATTTCACCTACCGTTTCCCTGGATCTGCCGTTGACGACCAGTGATGCGAGGTCAGATATCAGCAGCATCGACGTTATCCTGCCAGAGTCGTTGATCACAGGCACTGCCCGTATACCCGTTGACCTCAACGTCTCAAATGCCTTGTCGACGTAATCATTTTCGTGCAGCGTGATTGCACCGGGACTCATCACTTCTTCTACCTTTATGCCTCGCAGTTCCTTTACTCCGGACACAAGGCGTATCAGCGCGGTTCTGTCAGCTACGCCCGCAAGTCTGCCGTCCTCTACGACTGGTATCTGCCTGAAACCCGTGTTGATGATCGCATGGGCGAGGTCGAAGACGTTGCTCCACGGATGCAGTTCCGGAGGCTTGGTTATAAGCGAGCGCACCTTGGTAGCAGGTGGTATGTTCTTCCTTTTAACCACAGTCTTCAGGGAGATTATGCCCATGACTTCCTTCCTGTCAATTACTGGTATTTCGTCGAGGTCGAGTTCAACCATCCTGGATATAACATTCCTGACCTCGTCCTCCGGCGACGCAAAGAGGATCGGCCATTTTGACTGAGGCCTGCCCACGGACAGTTTTCCGAGTTTTCCCGCAATAATGCTGACATTTGTCATTGATGCAAAAAGGCCTTCATTCATCGCTTTCACCGTTAACTATTTCTTCCTCATTCACAGCAACCACATCCCCGAGCTTCTCTATGTTCTCTCCCGCCATAAGCCGCGATATAACTGTTTCAACAGATGCTTCAGGCACCCTGATCTGTTTCCTGGTGTCCCTGTCCCTGACGGTAACAGTCCCGTTGGTTTTCCATTCATTGTCCAGCGTTATGCAGTAAGGTGTTCCGGCTTCATCCATGCGTGCATACCTTCTGCCGATTGAAGAGGCATCATCATAGTAAGATTCCAAGCCGCAGTTCTTCAGTCTGGCATACAGAGCCATGGCGCCTTCTTCTAGCCGTGCGTCGGAAATTAACGGTAGCACCGCAGCTTTCACCGGCGCAATAGCGGCGGGCAGATGAAGAACAGTATTTCCCTTCGAGTCATCGAATGTGTGTTCGAGCAGCGCAAAGAAGAGTCTGTCGAGTCCGCTGGCCGGCTCAATGACATGCGGCACTATCCTTCTGCCCGAGACTTTTTCCTCCCGCTCCTCAATGCTGTAGCAAGTGCTGGAAACACTGACGCTTCTGTCTCCGAGTTCAACCTGTATGCTCTCACGGCCCCTGACAGCGGCCACATCCATTGCCTCGAGCTTTTCCGCTATGGCGCCGGCATCCTTCCTGAAAAGAGGACCCAGTTTTGCCCTGTCGGCTTTCACCCTGATGTTCCGTTTCGTGTGGACGCTGCCATCCTTTCGGAAATGGCTCAATTCCGCTCCTGAAGTTGAAGAATGGGATTTAAGGTCGTAGTCGCCCCTGTCCGCAATACCGGTAACCTCGGTCCACCCGCTGCTGAGCAGCGCCTCCAGATCCCAGCAGTCAAGGGCGTAATGCGCCAGCTCGTCCTTCCGGTGCTGCCTGAACCGCAGACGCTCCGGGTCCAGCCCGATAGCAGTGGCAAAGTTGAATGTGACGTTCATGAAATAGGCTTGCGCATCGCTCAGAACGAGTCCACGGTTCACAGCTTCCCTGAATGATAAGCTGAATGTTTTTCCCTCCCTGGAAAGAAACTGTACCTTCCTCTTTGTTACCGGTCCCGTGGAGTGCCACTTCTTCTCCTCAGGATCGAGGAATATCTCCGCTTCCATGATATTGAATTCCCTCAAACGCAGGAGTCCCTGCCTTGGGGATATTTCATTTCTGAAGGCCTTGCCTGTCTGAAGCACACCGAACGGGAGCTTCTCCCTGTAAAAACGGCTGAGATTCTGGAAATTGATGAATATTCCCTGGGGCGTTTCCGGACGGAGATATGCGCTCCTGCCGTTCGAAGGTCCTATGTGAGTCTCGAACATAAGGTTGAAATGCACCGGCTCGGTGAAATCCGCCGCACCGCACCGCGGGCACTTCACTTTCTTGGATTGAATCATCTCCATCAATGCGCCGGACGACGGTGCCTCGACATCCGCACTGACCAGATGGTCTGCCCTGAAAGTATCGTGACAGACTTTGCACTCGACCATTACGTCGGAAAACGACTTGAGATGACCCGAGGCACGAAATACCGCTTCCGGATTTATGCAGGGCGTGTCTATTTCGAAAAAACCTTCTGCCTTGTAAAAACGTCGCCATACTTCCTTTATGTTTTCACGCAGTAGAAGACCGAGCGGACCATAATCGTAGAAACCCGCCTGGCCGCCATATATCTCGAACGACGGCCACACGAATCCCCTGCGCTTCAGCATTGAAGATAGTTTATCGGTGGTGCCGGCGGTCACGGTCTTGCTTATCATGCTGTTCCGGTTTCAATAGTCGTGGCGAAGTTATCAATGTTTTCCTTGCTGGTACAGAATGTCGGCGACAGTATCAATGAACTCCGGAAACGGTTTTTAAGCAACGTCCTGTTCATATACTGACGCAATGACTCTGAGAATCCTGAGAGTGGAACTTGACCTGGATACCATCAAACCGCTGGATAAGCTGCTCTTCAGGTTCTTCATAAACAACGAGAGCATAGAGGTGATGCAGACACTTTTCGCATCGGAGAAGACAATGGTGGAAATGGTTAAGATCAGGAGATCGCTGAATTTCTACACGCCGGGCGATATAGCAATGAAGAGGGATGAACTTTCAAAAAAGTACGGACTGATAGACTTTGAGCTTCTGGAAGCCGATGAGACAAGCGGGACATACAGGGTGATAATCAAGCACAGAACTCCGCCTAAGCTTGCACCGCTCCTGAGGGACTTGGGGGACTCAGTATTTCTCGCTTCCCCGTTGAAGATAAAGAGCGGCAAGGCTCCGATGACGCTGTTCGTTGATGAGCAGAACATGCAGAAAGCGGTGGAAAGGCTGAAAGAGCAGCATGTAAAATTCAGCATTTCCTCCGTCGGGAGCGTCGCGGGCGGAAAGAAGAGAACGGGAGGCATGACTCCCGTGCAGCTTTCGCTGGTCAGAATGGCACACGCAATGGGATATTTCGAAGTTCCCAGAAAGGCAAACACGGAAGACGTTGCGAAGATGGCTGGAGTGACACCTCCGGCTGTCAGCAAGGCAATCAGGAGGGCTGAAAGGCTGCTCATTGAAAAGATGCTCGAGGAAATGACGACGTCATGACCGCATGAAATTCAGAAACTCATCCATTGTCCTCGGCGCCATGGTGTAATTGTTCTCCTTTTCATTTCCGATCGTAGAGGTGGGAGTCTTTCCGTAATCATGGCCGGGAAAAACAACCGTTTCGTCTGGAAGGGCACGTAGTTTAACAAGAAGGCTGGTGTACATATCCCGCGGACTGCTGTCTTCAAGGTCTACACGGCCGCACTCGCCAATGAACAACGTATCACCTGTGAAGAGCTTTCCGTCCACGAGATAGCAGCAGCTGTCGACGGTGTGTCCCGGTGTGTGCATCGCCCTGATCTCTGCGCCGCCCAGCCGAATCCCCTGACCGTCCTGAAGTGGTATGTCGATTTTGAGCGGAGAAACGCTGTCGGCGACAATCTTAGCGCCGGTAGCAGAGGCAAGATGCTCCGCTTCCTGGACGTGATCGAAATGATGGTGAGTCAGGAGCACATATCTCAACGAAAGATTTCGACTGTTGAGCTCTTTAGTGACGGCAGTAGTGTCGAATGAGGGATCAACGACGGCCGCTTCATGTGTTTCACTGTCCCATATGAGATAGGAAAAATTCAGCATTCTTCCGACTTTCAACTGAAGGACTTCAGTCATGAGCCGGAATACTGCAAAAGTGATACAAGGAACTTCTGATTCCAGTTAGGAGCGGTGCCTCATGTGGACAGATTCGAGTCACGGCGAACCTTAGCAGTATACGAAATCAAGCTCTCCTGTAACCGCTCCGCGAAATCAAGAACGGAATAGTCGTCGAAACGACGGCCGCTGACCATAAGACCGACGGGAAGATCGTCGATCGTTCCACCATTGATTGTTATGGATGGTGCGAGGGAAACATTGAAAAGTTCGGTTCTTCCCAGCAAAGCATCTCTGTAATCAAATTCCCTGCCTACGACGTCGGATATCTTTGGCGCTACCGTCGAGACCGTTGGTGAAAGCAAGACATCCACCACGGAAAATGTCTCTTCATATTCATTCTGTATATGTGCCATGGTCTGAAGGGCGCCGATATAATCCACGCCCCTAGTTTCGAGGCCGGAAAGCAGGACCTTTCTAACATCGGGAAAGTAGGCATCTGCCTTGCTTCCGAGCCATTTTCTATGGTAAGCTGCAGACTCCACTGCAGAAATGATCCTGCGTGCAGTTCTTCCCTTCTCCTCGAGTATCGGAAGTGATACCGTCTTCACTTCAAGCCTGGACAGTATACGTTCAAGATTTCCGAGCAGCAGGCGGGAAACCCTGTCGTCGCCGAACAGCATGAGGCCCACACGGGTCGCTTTCGCAGCGGGCCTCACAGATTTAAGTGCTGCATCCGGAACGACAGACTGGAAGACGTGTCTGATTGTTGAGACCTCACGTGCAATGATGCCCACAGAGTCAAGCGTTGTGCTCAGCGGTATGACACCCTCCGAAGGAATGAGACCGGTGGTGGGCTTCAATCCGGCAACACCGCACATGGCGGAAGGTATGCGCACAGAACCACCTGTATCTGTCCCGATGCCCACATCCACCATCCCTGCGGCCACGGCAACAGCAGAACCGCCGCTGGAACCGCCGCTTATCCTGTCGGTGTCAAGAGGGTTTCTGGCCGGTCCGAAAATCGAGGAGGTGTTTGTCGCACCAATGGCGAATTCATGATTGTTTGTCTTGCCTTCCACCGTGCCACCCTCTGATCTTATCCTTGCCACGATGAACGCATCTTTGTCAGGAACAAAATCCATCAGAATTCGAGAAGAAGCTGTGGTTCTGACTCCGCCCGTAAATATGTTGTCTTTCACAGCAAATGTTAATCCCGAAAGTCTTCCAGGAGACGTGGGCGCCATCCGAGTTCGCGTAACGAAAGCATTGTATTCATCGGCAGATTTCAGATATGATGTCAAGATAACATTACTCAATGCCATGAATCCCATGGCAGTAATGAAATTAACCGGCGGAAGGACAGCGCCCGCCCGGGGCACATAAGTACAGAAACAATGTCTTGACACGGTGGATTCGATGCACAACGCTCTCTACAACATCAGACGTTCGGGCATGATGGATATAGATGCACTGGAAGAAATTGAGAAAAAGTGCTTCCCTTACGGTAAATTCAGCCGATCTGTGCTCATCGGTTTCCTAAAGCATCCCTTTTCAGTCACGCTTGTTGCAGAGGACGGACAAATATTTGCGTCTGAAATAATAATGTTTCACAGAGACAGTATTGAGATAGCGTCTATTGCAGTATTGCCGGAAAGGCGAAGAATGGGTGTTGCGCGTTCGCTGCTCAGGGAGGCAGAAAAAATGGGCACGCTGAGAGGCGTTTCAAACATGACACTGCACGTTGATAAAGTCAACAATGGTGCTATCGGACTGTACACCTCCGAGGGATTCAGGATAGAAAACACTGTATCGGACTACTATGGTAACGGAAAAGACGCAAACTACATGGTAAAAGACCTTGCGCCCAATGGTTCGCGTGCAGCTGGACATGAACGGCAGTATCGTCGAAATTCGAAGGATATTGAGCCACGCGACTAAATTAAGCTTAAATATCGATTGGTTTATGAGCAGTTTCAGCCGGTCGTGCCTAAATGGAAGAATCACTTTGCAATGTCGAGTTTCTGAAGACCGATTCGAGTTACTTCGCAAGAGTTCAGAGTGAACTTGGCGGCATCCGCGAATACAAAAGCGGCAGCTTTGAAGAAGTTCTGGAACAGGTAATAATTGATTTGCAGGAAGAGTTTGAAAGCTGAATGCCATAGCCACTGAACTGTGCGATCAGCGCACTTTGACGCGATTCCTGAAATGGAAATTGGTCCGTTTCCCTAAATAGTGAAATATCACCATGTTATAACAAAATGAGAAGTAAAAAGGAGCGATAGCGTATGACTGACCATAACCCTGCTCAGTCTCGAATCAGTGGGCCAAACGACAGAGACGTGAAGGTACCGGGCAACAGCCGGGTGGCGATTGTCACAGGGGCGGGGAGAGGCCTCGGCCGGGCGATGGCACTTGGCCTGGCGCATGCGGGTATCCGGGTGGTAGCGACCGCGGCCCGCGAGGTTGCCGAAATCGAGGCGGTGGCGTCTGAGGCGAAAGAGGGCATGGTCTTTCCTGTCCTTGCAGATGTTACCCGTGAAACGGACACAGAACGCGTGGTTGCGGCGGCACTGCAACAATTCGGCAGACTGGACATCCTGGTCAATAATGCCGGCCGTGGCATGAAATATGTCAGCGAAACCTTCATGACCGAGCCGACACGCTTCTGGGACGTTGAGCCAGACACTTGGCGAATGATTGTAGATACCAACGTCACAGGCCCGTTCCTGATGGCCCGCGCTGTTGTGCCGCACATGGTGCGAGTGGGATGGGGGCGCGTCATCAACGTGTCGATTAACCGTTCTACGATGCACCGTACTGGTTTCTCACCCTATGGCCCGTCGAAAGCGGCGCTGGAATCCGAGACCATCATCTGGGCAGAGGATTTGCGCGGCACCGGGGTGACGGTCAACGCCCTGCTGCCCGGCGGCGCGGCGCTAACCGGTATGATCCCCGATGCTTTCCCGCAGAATGCCAGGAGTGCACTTCTGGACCCGGCAATCATGGTACAGCCGCTGCTCTGGCTGGTTTCGAACGAGACAGATGCGATTTCAGGCTTTCGTGTCATCGCCAATAAGTGGAATCGTGGCAACCCGGAGGCGGCAATCGAAAGCGCCGGCTGGGGCAGCGACAGGGCGGGTCGGCCAGTTACCTGACAGGCAACAGATAAACCTGAGGTGAATGTTGGCACACTCTGGCCGACTACGTTCATGTTGCAACTGTGGTTCTCCCAACCACCATCATCAACACATTACTATCGCGGAAGCCTCAGGAATAACAGTCCGAGTGAAGGTGGAAACAATGTCATAGTTATGTTCGAGTGGGTAGTTGTCCTGTCAGAGCATCGTTCAAAGAATGTACGTTGAAACTTTGAAAAAACGACACTGATGCTGAATTCAGGCACATTCGCAGAATAGATTCCAATGCTGGTTGTCAAGGTGGTCGAGATCGATGTTTGATAAAGGTTTGGGGTATGTGTCGTTCGGTCAATTCCTGAATTTGGCGCGTTTGTGAGTGTCACAAACGAGGTAACGATTTTTGCATTGACGCCGTTGCTCATGGACTCGAAGGCAGGAAGAATTGAAAGGCTTAATCCTGCGGCTGCGAGGGCAATGTAGACATCATTCACAACGTCCGCTGAAGTGCAGCGAGTGGCATACCGTGTTCCAGCAACTACAATGATGAACGAAGCGATAATGGCAAATGTCCTTGACGGGTTCATATGCACCACCCCCTGGACTGTCCTATCGGCATTTCAAACCGAAAATGTCACGTATAAACTTTCCGGCTTTTTGTTTTTAATAACCGATATAAATGTGGTACACAGGCAGGAGTTGACGATTACTATATATAGAAGTGCTTTCATAACTAGACAAGTGGTGATATAAATGGATGATGAGACCAAGAAAGCAGAGAGATACTCGGACGGGCGCGGACTGAGAACAAGGGGATTCGACGACCTCTTCGGGGATATGCAGAGGTTCCAGAGATCGCTGGGAGAATGGGCAAGACCGTTCTTTGCTGACTTTGCACCGATGAGCCTTCTCGATCCCTGGGTATCGGATACACAGGTGCCTCGCCTTGACATACAGGAGACAGAGAAGGAATACAACGTGGTTGTTGAACTTCCCGGCATCAGGAAAGAGGACATAGAGGTTGAAGTTTCAGACGAAAATGTTGTTGAAATATCAGGGAAGAAGACTGAAGATAAGAGCGAAAACAAATCGAATTACCTGAAGCGGGAGAGAAGTGAGCGCAGCTTCCACAGAAGTTTTTCACTGCCCGACGAAATAGATCAGGACAGAATCGAGGCCCAGGTGGAAAACGGTATCCTGAGTCTTAAGCTTCCGAAAAAAGTCGAGACGCCGAGGAAGACAAAGAAAGTCGAGGTAAAATAACCGGATAAACCTTTTTTTACTTTGTTTTTAATCATTTTAATCAATTTCAAAGGAGTTAATGAAGACGACAGGGAGATCTGACAAGTTTCTGAAGGTAGTTGAGGCGAAGCCCAAGGACGTAGGTAGAGGCATAGCCAGAATCGATCCTGCAGTCATAGACATACTGGGAATACAGATTGGCGACGTTGTGCATATAGAAGGAAGAAAGAGCACTGTTGCAATTGTCTGGCCTGGTTATCCGGAAGATACAAACAGGGGCACCGTGCGCATTGACGGAAGCACGAGAAGGAATGCCGGAGCAACCATCGACGACAAGGTTTCTGTCCAGAAGGTGTCTGCAAAAAGGGCAACAAGACTGACACTGGCTCCGACAGAGCCGCTCAGAATCATGGGCGGCGATGAATATCTTTCACAGGTCCTGGAGGAGAGGGCAGTCACGAAAGGCGATGTTGTCGAGATAAACATCATGGGCAGGAAAGTCGATCTTGTCATACTCTCGTTCCAGCCTCCGGCGGAGGCAGTGATCGTAGACCGGGAAAGCGAGATCAAGCTAAGCGAAAAACCCGTAAAAGAAGAGCTTGCAAAGCTGCCAAGAGTGACGTATGAGGACATAGGCGGTCTGAAGGAAGAGGTGAAGAAGGTCAGGGAGATGATTGAGCTGCCGCTCAAGCATCCGGAACTCTTCGAGCGCCTCGGCGTCGAGGCACCGAAGGGCGTGCTGCTCCACGGGCCTCCGGGCACGGGCAAGACGCTGTTAGCGAAAGCAGTCGTGAGCGAGACAAATGCAAACTTCCTCAGCATTACAGGCCCGGAGATAATGAGCAAGTTCTACGGGGAGAGCGAAGAGCGTCTGCGCGAGATCTTCAAGCAGGCGGAGGACAACGCACCGAGCATCATATTCATAGACGAGATAGACAGCATAGCGCCGAAGAGGGACGAAGTCACCGGTGAGACGGAGCGCAGGGTGGTGGCACAGCTGCTGGCGCTCATGGACGGGCTCGAAAGCAGGGGAAAGGTAGTCGTCATCGGCGCAACGAACAGGCCAAACGCCATCGACGGCGCACTCAGGAGACCGGGAAGGTTTGACAGGGAGATCGAGATAAACATACCTGACAGAACGGGCAGGTACGAGATACTAAACATACATACCAGGGGCATGCCGCTGAACAGCGATGTGGACCTTGAGCGTCTTGCGGATTTGACGCACGGATACGCGGGAGCTGACGTTTCTGCACTTACGAAGGAGGCGGCGATGAGGGCGCTCAGACGGGTCATGCCCGATCTTGATCTTGAGCTGGACGCCATACCCGCTGAGATACTGAACACGATGACCGTCACTCAGAACGACTTCTTCGGCGCACTCAGAGACATGCAACCTTCCTCGATGAGAGAAGTGCTCATAGAGAAGCCTAACGTGCACTGGGATGACATAGGCGGGCTGAAGGGAGCGAAGCAGGAACTCAAAGAAGTTGTGGAATGGCCAATAAAGTATGCAGATCTGTTCTACCAGGTGAAGGCCAGGACGCCGAGAGGCGTTCTGATGTACGGGCCGCCCGGGACGGGCAAGACGATGCTCGCTAAAGCCGTAGCGACCGAAAGCCAGGCGAACTTCATCAATGTCAAGGGACCCGAGTTTCTGAGCAAGTGGGTCGGAGAGAGCGAGAAAGCCGTCAGGGAGATATTCAGGAAGGCCAGGCAGGCAGCCCCCTGCATAATCTTCATGGACGAAATCGACAGCATAGTGCCAAAACGCGGAAGCGAGGCTGACGCCAAGGTGACGGAGAGGATAATAAGCCAGATGCTTACAGAGATGGACGGACTCGAAACGCTTCACAATGTTGTTGTGATAGCAGCGACCAACAGACCGGATCTCATAGACGAGGCGATACTGAGGCCGGGAAGGTTTGACAGAGTCGCATTCATTCCACTTCCGGATATCGATGCCAGGAGAGATATCATCCGCATCCACACCAGAGACATGCCGCTTGATAAAGACGTTAATCTCGACGAACTCGCATCGAAGACAGACGGATTCACCGGCGCGGACGTGGCGGGACTGTGCAACGAGGCGGCCCTGCTGAGGATAAGACGTTTCGTCGGAAAGGGCGGCAGGATATCTGATCCGGATGCCAGGAATTTGAAAATAGCGATGAGTGATTTCCAGGAAGCAATGGAAAAAGTCAGGCCGACTTCGCGTGTTGAACTGGAAAAGTATGTTAAGATAGCGCGTGAATTCGAGTACGTGGGATGAAGATGCCGAAAAACCCTGCATCGCAGAACAGAGACGAGTTAATCAGCGGCATAACGGATGTGCTTGCAAAGGCTGGATTCTTCCTTGCGGAATGCCGTGGAGTCCGCAGCATAACGTTTGACGTCATTGCAAGGAGAGACAGGGATCTGCTTCTCATCAAGGTGCTGAGGAATGTTGACGGTTTCAGCCGCGAGAATGGCGAGGAAATGAAACGCGTTGCAAATGCGCTGGACGGCAAACCAATCATCGTGGGCCTGCACTCGGGCGGAGGTATGCTGGAGGACGGCATAGTGTATTCGAGATTTGAGATACCAATCATAACGCCTGCCACGCTGGAAGATGAATTCCTCGAAGGTGTTCCTCCGTTTGTAATGGCGGAACCCGGCGGGCTTTACGTGAAAATAGACGGAGAATTGCTCAGGAGGCTCAGGGAGGAGATGGACATCTCGCTTGGCGCAATGTCGGAGATTGCAGGAGTGTCCAGAAGAGCTATTCAGATGTATGAGAGCGGAATGAAGGCCGTCATAGACGTTGCCCAGAGATTCGAGGAATTTTTCAACATGCCGTTTGTACTGCCGCTCGAGGACTGGAGGGCAGGCGAAGCTCGACATGAACAGTGGTCGAAGGACTTTGACGATTTTGCCGGTTTCGACGGTGAGGTTTACAAGATGCTTTCCGAAATAGGCTGCTCCGTGCTGCCTACAAAACACTCAGTATTTGATGCACTCACAAAGGACAGAGAGAGTCTGTACATTGCGTGGCTGGCTGGCGACATAGGTGATTTCCACGGCAAGATAGAGGTGCTGGACAACATCATACGCATAACAGAGAGGGATGCGATACTATTCGTGGAGCGGAACACGGAGAAGGGCAACGTCAAGGGCATTCCGGTCGTCGACAGGGAGGACCTCATGAAGCTGCAATTCCCGGAGGAGCTTGCCGAATACGCACGGGAAAAGAGATCTGGCAGACTGGCCGGCCAGGACTAGACAATGTCGCAGAGGGAATGGCTCCTCGACATCCGCGGCTCCGGCGTTGTGGTGCTTGGCGTAATTAACGGACTGGCGTCGGAAATTGAGATTGTAAAAGAGGCGCTGGACAAACACAGGCCCGGCGCGCTAGGCATTTGCCTGTCGGCCGGGGAGGTCGAAAGCATAAGGAGCTGGAACAGGGACGGATCAGGCACACTGGACTACACTGAATTCGATGCTCTGTATGTGCGAGAAATGTCAAAATATGGGGAGATAAAAATGCCCTCTCCGACCAGCTCGTATGCGATAGCTGTTTCTGATGCGGCCGGCATTCCCCTGTATCCGCTTGACATTGATGACGACGAATATTCGGAACTCTACCTGAAGCATGTATCCCCTCTATCCCTGTTCATCGGTTCACTGCTGAAGGGAAGAAGTAGAAAGAAGAGGGTGGGCGGGACGGTCGAGGAAGCTGCATGCGCCATAGACAGGCTGGAAATGAGACCGAAGAGTCTGGCAATTGTGGAAAAAGAGAGAGAGAAACGCATTGCGGACGCGATAAAAAAATACAGTTCAGTGCATTCCCCGTTTCTCGCCGTGATCGGATACGAGAGGGTGCAGGGAGTCCTGGAATCGTTGAAAGGCTGAACAGGCAGAGCACGCCGTATCGCTCATTCAGAGCATATCGCGCAGGGTCATGTTCTTCTTTGCCGCCGTGTCGAGACTCTTCCTGATAACTTCTATTTCAGACTTGCCAAGTATGCCTTCATCCGAATTGAGAGCAGAAATCATCAGCGACAGGAGTTTGTCTCTCTCCTTCTCCAGTGCATTCCTGACAGCGTCAGTCTGTTCTGGGCCAAGAATAAGTTGTTTCGAGAGGTGTTTCATCTGCTCCGTGACTACGCTGTCGGAGACTGCAAACAACTGCTTTATCAGCTCCACCTTTCCAGAATTGTGTTCCTTTTTCAGGTAATTTTTGATTTCAATATCTATGAATAGACTGGCCTCCTCGGTCACCTTCTTCTTCTCCTCTTCCATCCGTTTTATTCTCTCCGAAATTATATCGAGGTTTATCAGTGTACATTTATCCGAAAGAGAAGGATCCACGGCGAATGGGACAGATATGTCGACAATAGTTTTTCCTTTCAGGTATTGCGCGTCTTCCGGCGTGACAATGTATTCATCCGAACGCACGGCAAAGAAACAGGATCGGTAATTTCGCCAGTGATGCTTGCCATAGGCTGCTTGAGGGATGCCGAGTTCGGCCGAGACGCGATTTCCCCTGGCCTGCGTTCTGTTTGTTATGGAAACAGAGTGTCCGCGCTTCTTGAGCAATGTAGCGATCTGTCTTCCCATTACTCCTGCGCCGACGACCAGGACAGGATCGGCGCCGCCGGACTGTTCGAACAAATCGACGGACTCGCGTGAAATGCTCCTCTTCAGTCTGCCAATGGATGTTTTTGTTCTGACACGTTTCCCTGCCTCGATGGCTCCCCTGAAGAGCGAGTTGATCTCCCTGCCACACATCCCGGAGTTCTTTGACAGCATCCATGCATTCCTTGTCTGGCCGAGTATCTCATTCTCTCCGACAAGCATGGAGTCCAGACCCGCAGCGACGTGGAAAAGATGCCTTACAACACTGCTGCCGTGAGAAATTCTGTAATTTGAGACTTTTCCCTCCATATACCCCTTCACATACTGGAGGTTGGCATGTGTTCCGGGATAGAAGTATATCTCAAACCTGTTGCACGTCCACAGCACAACGGCTTCCCTGATTTCATTGTTCTTTGCAAGATACCTGTAGATTTCATCAATCTGTTCCGGGCGTACTACCCTGAAGTACATCGAACCAAGGTCGGAATAAGTCACGCTCGCAAGGAAGATGCCCGATTTGCTCAACCTGATAGCGCCTCGCTGTTCTATAGCATCATGAGTTAATAGTTTTCCTTCTTCCGTTCTTCTCAAATTGCGAAATGTTCACTGCAGACTGAGGTCACCCGGATATGCATTAACCTCGCTCCGGCCGGAAGCGGAAGACAAACATTCAAACACAGTTACAATTGAGAATCTATCACAGATTCCTTCCGGCACTGCGGGCAATCGCCGTGTAGCAGGGGCATTTTTGCAGTTGCTGGTTACTCGACCGCCACACCCGGAGACTTGAAGAGTATTTGATGACGTGCCAGATGAGGAGACGGCGCGCTTGAGCCAAACTATTGACTATAGTCCTTTTTTATTCCTGCGAAAGATTCCAGATGCTTCTTCTGAAAGCAGTGAAAAATTCTCCGAGACATCACGGACCGTGTGCCTGAACGAAATGAACATCGTCTCCTCCTGTGACGCGGGTATGAAGATACCCGCATCCAGTGCTGCTGCGAACAGTTTGAGGAAAAGCGTATGATCGATGCGCTGAACGTCGCCGTAATCATGGACGTCGTTTTCGGTGAAGAACAGGGATACCATCCCTGTGCCGGATTTCACGGTCAGGCCCGATTCCGAAAGGCGCGAAGCGGCAAGTTCAGTCAGGCGGCGTAGCTTGCCGTAATCCTTCTTCCTGAGGATTTCCAGTGTTGTCAGACCGGCTGCAACACAGGCAGGATGTGCCGAGTACGTGCCTGCCTGTGAAAAACTTCCCGAGGGCTTTATCCGACTCATCAATTCGGCGCGTCCGCCGAAAGCGGCGAGAGGCATGCCTCCTCCTATGATCTTGCCGAAGGTATAGAAGTCAGGAACAACACCCTCATCTTCACAGTACGGGCCGAATCGCGTCCTGAAACCCGTTATCACCTCATCGCATATCATCAGTGTTCCGGTCGAATCTGCATAATCCCTGACGCCGGCAAGATAGCCGGGGGAGGGCGGAATCAGGCCTGCATTGCCCATCATCGGCTCCACTATGACGGCCGCATACTCCTTTGTAATGAGCTTCTTCCTGACCTCCTCGGCGGAGTTGAAAGGTACCTCGTCAACGGTTTCGCCCGCGAAATTCATCATGTGCGTACCGTGATAACCGCCAAGTATCTTGAGTATTTTTTTCCTGCCGGTGCAGAACGTGCTCAGGCGAAGAGCGTGCATCGTAGCCTCTGTCCCGGTAGAAACGAAGCGCATCATCTCCATTCCACGGCATGCTCCCTTGATCAGAATCGCGAGTTTCAACTCATTTTCTGCGGGAGCGGCGAACATCATTCCGCCCTCCACGGCAGATGTAACTGAACGGACGACAGCAGCATCGGAGTGTCCGAGTATCAGTGGTCCGAATCCCAGCACGTAGTCAGTATACTCCCTTCCGTCGACGTCACGTATGTGTGAACCTTTACCGTCCTTCATGAATCTTGGAAAAGGAGGATAGAAACGAACTGGACTGTTCACTCCGCCCGGAAACAACCGTGCGGCCCTGAGGTAAAGTTTATTGCTTTTCAAATTGCCATCCCCGGAGACAAACTGAATTCTACATGCATGGTTTAAATCATTGCCTTAAAGACGCCCGGAACGCTTCAAAAACAGCCAATTGAGCGAATCAAGTACTGAGAAGAGAAACATCAGCTAAAAATAGCATTTGTGTTTCTTAATGACCGTTCCGTCACGTATATGCACTTAATGATGCACTGACCGCGACGATAGGCAGAAATGCCGTCAACTGAACACAAAACAAAAGGCGGAGATATGACCGACAATAATGCGCCGAGAAACACGAGGAAGGAATGCTACAACTGCTGGAGGCTCATCCCGGATGATGCCAGATTCTGTCCGTTCTGCGGTTTCAACCAGATAGAGAGACATGGATTCCAGCTCATATCCGGACAAAAGGACAACCCTTCCGCTCAGCAGAGCGCTGAGCCGTCTGCACGTTCAAGTGTCAGTTTTCAGACGACACACAGCGGCACGCCGTTCAATGCTCTTCCATACACGCAGTACAGGACGGCCAGACCACATGCAGTCAACGGAACAGCCACTGCAAGGAAGAGGACAACATGGGTAGACATTGCAAAAACACTTGGCATCGTTGGTGCAGTTATCTATTTTGTTGCAATGATCATGGAGCTGGGAGCGGCATATATCTACACTGAATACACACCCTCCATGGCCTCTTCCCCCTACGCGTTTCCCTTTTACTTCATAATACCGCCTTTTCCACCGCTGTACATCAACGGCGTCTACTCCACCGGCTATCTGATTGCCTATCCGGCAGTGGTGCTCATCGCCACTGCAAGCTTTGTCGTCATGATGCGGAGGTCGCGCAACTTCAGAAAGGAGATGATGCCCGGCTACACGAAAAAGACGACAAGCGATCTGATGCTCATTGCCGGCCTCTTCATGGCCTATCTGTTCGTGAGCATAGCCTCGGTTTTCTTTGTTGCGGATGTTCTGGGACAGCCTGTTCCGACACCTAACTTCAACGCTATTCCGATAAACATGCTCATATTCGAACTGACCTTCGCGCCAGTATGGGAAGAAACAGTCTACAGGCTCATGCTCATAGGCATACCGCTCACACTATTCTATTTGTTCACCAGAAAAGGTGACGGAAGGAAAACGTGGAAATATCTTCTCGGAGGAAACATGAAGATTACTCCCCCTGTCCTCATACTGATTATTATATCATCCATCATATTCGGCGTGGCGCACTGGTCCTCCGGCTCCGGATGGGGGACATGGAAAATAATTCCAGCAGGCATTGCCGGACTCATGCTGGCATACTTGTACGTCAAGAAGGGACTGTATGCAGACATACTGTTCCATTTCAGCGTGGACGCCACCGGCATCATAAGTTCGCCCGTGGCCTCCGGCGCGGTTTTGAACGATGCACTTGCTCTCATGTTTTATTTCTGGGCAGCAATTGGCATAATCTTCTTTGTCTACTGGGTCATGGTAATATACGGATTCTTCACAGGAAAAAACATACTGCCTGCAAAAGTGATGATGCGCTACGCCCTGGCGACAGGCAGCGAGGGCGCAGGCTCGTTGATCTCCGAAGGAACCGCAAAGGAAGCAACGGGAGAGATGATGCAGCATGATATGCCACCCCCTCCCGGACCAGTCGGACAGTATGGCGGTCCCGGAGGAGCTGCGGTCACAGGCAGAGGCAAGCAAGCATATCGTGGAAATATTCCACCGATTCCAGGCGATCTTGTTTTCGGTTATTCGTGCAGCAACTGCGGCGGTCTCGAAGCGAAGTACCAGGACGGCAAATTCGTTTGTGTTTTCTGCGGACATGAAAACAAAAAGTGACGATCTCAGTGGAGCGACTCAACAAATGCCGCGCCGGATATCGCCTCTTCGATACTTCTTGCCTCAATCACGATCGGGACTTCAGATTTCATAATCGGTGAAAGCACTTCTATGCCAGCAGCTTTGCCAGTCCCGAGCTGCAAGTGAGAATCCTTATGACCGTCGTTGTCGCTGAGATGTATCATGCCTGTCCTGCTGCTCATGGAGAAAAAGGCCGCAAGCTCTCCGTCGAGAGAGGCATGCGCCACGTCGAGGCACATGTTTACTGGCAGGCCGGTCAGCAGCGCATTCATGGCCCCGGCGGAGGGTGCGACTGAGCCGGAGACCGAAGGTGTGTTTTCCACAAGCAATTGGGTGCCCAAGGATTTTGAGAGTGCAGCGAGCGCTCTTATACCCTCCCTCGCAAGCAGGAAAGCTCTTTCGCTGTCTTGCGATGAAAGAATTGAGTGTGTGCCCGGATGAACAACGAAAGTATGTATGCCCATGTCCGCCCCGAGCCGCATGGTTTCTGCACTCTCCGATATTGAGAGGCTCCTGATACTCCTGTTCAGGCTTGCTATATTTATGTCGCTGACAGGTAGATGGGCGCTGTACTTCAGGTTGTATGAACCGGCGATGTCCTTGAATTCATCCGACAGAACATGCATTTCGTGCTTCCCCTCTGCCACGATCTGCCAGCCGTCGAAATAATCTATCAGTGTGTCAAGAAGTTTTGAGAGAGGAGGAAGCGAAAGAGAGGAACAGGAAAAGTGGCAGCGCAAAGGAATCACCCGTCTGCAGACTGCGTGAGTCTGCTTTCATCGTTTTCCCATCTTGAACTCACATATCCGAGAATATCCAGAAGCTTTTCAAAATAAAGCACAGGATTTTCCGTCTCTCCGCTTAATTCTATGCTGCCGAGCGGTTTCGGCTCATCCGCAATGTTCACTCTTCCGGCAAGAGCGGCCTGTTTATTCAGGTTTATGCGGAACCTGTTACCTTCGGTGTTCCTGTTTATCTGCTCGATAAATGCATACCTTATCTTCTGCTCAGTTATCAGTGCAACGAGCTGATCGATGTTCTCTGGCACACAGGCAAGGAACGAGCCTCCATCAGTGATCACGGACTCCGGGAAGAGGTTCATAAGCGCCTTTCTGACAGCGTTCGGATCCTCAGTCGGATAAAGTTCCACACGAGCGGAAAATCGTATCATGAAAGAGAGCAACCCGGTACTTCAATCCGTTGAAACGGTCATATAGTTTTTTGAGTGAAATGAACAGGTGCAGGAGGAAATGTAAACAGAAGCAGCCCGCAAAGTGCGCTTCGAGAATAACGCTATATAGTTTGCAGACTGATAAACCGGCGATTGGCCACGGACATATCATTCACACTTGGGATATGCTCAACAGACGAGACCTGCAATCTTGAAAAACTGATTTCAGTAACAGACAGCGAAATGATGCCGCAGGGAATCAGTATAACGGACGTTGTGATCGCGGTCAGCGGCGGTTCCTCAGACACTGCTGCAATAGCGATGAATTCTGCCATGCGTTTTCAGCGTACGGTCATAATTGAAGAGAACAGGAGCGGGAAGGCAAACGCAATAAACAGCATCATTAGCAACATGAGGGGAAACAATCTGCTCCTGATTAACGGTGACGCTCTTCCTGAAGCAGGATCCATCGCCTCACTCATGGAGGATCTAGTGATATCTGGCAGCGCGATGATGTGTGCTCAGCCCGTGCCGGCTGCAAGCGACTGCAACCCTGTCGCAGGCAGTCTTGTGAAATTTCTGTGGGCACTGCACAACTCCACGATGGAAACACTGGAAAAGTGCGGGGAGAGGATGCATCTGACAGATGAGATGATGGCAATCAGCAGGAAACACATTATGCGATTGCCAGACGGCACCGTGAATGACGGCGCCCTCATGTCCACAAGGACGCAGGTGAACGGCGGAGCCGTTTCATTTTCACGCAGATCGTTCGTCAGAGTTTCTGTGCCTGTGCGAATGCGCGATATCATAAGCCAGAGGAGGAGGATAATGTTTGGTCACCTGCAGGTGAAGGAGCTTATTGGTGTCCTTCCCGGAACAGCGGAGTTCACTGCATGGAAACGCCCGCTTGCCGGACTCAGGATATTGCTGGATTTCAGCAGGAAGCATCCTCTTGAATCGCTCATCCTTCCGGTAGCGGCAATTGTTGAAATGTTTTCGCTCCTGGGCGCGTTGCTGGACAGAAAGAAGAGATCGGATGCTCATGCAGTTTGGAAAAGGGTCAGCAGCGCTGCCTGGAGGTGAGTGCCATGTCAGGTGTCGACGATTCGGTGGATGCGGGAAGCATGCTGGACGGCATCGAGGACGAAGTGCTTGATATTGTCAGAAGCTCAAGCAGATGCGGCTTGACGTCCACTGTTGATGAGGTGCAGGAAAGACTCGCCGCGGGGAACAGGCATCTGGCGATTAGGTGCGCGGCGGCAATCGAAGCACTTGAAAGGAGCGGCAGAATAGTGATCGAGGGAGGAGAGATAGCACTCCACGGACATGGCGATGTTTCCGGCAGCGCTCTCGAACGTAGAAAAAGGGCAGGAGACTACCTGTCCTTCGGCCGCGCATTCCTTGAAAGCGTCATTCCTTCCGTTCCCGATGTGATAATGGCCGGCATATGCGGATCAGTTTCATACGGCAGCGCTGGTCCCGCCGATGATGTAGACATCATTCTGATTTGCAGGAATGGTGCACTGTGGAGTGTCATGAAAAAAGTTCTTCTCCGCGCACGTGCATTGAGAAAGAAGGAGCCGTGGAGGCCGGTCATTTGCCTGAGCTACTGCGCCGACGACGCGGCATTCAGGGAGGAAGCGGCGAACCACAGGACCGGACTCTTTGCAAGCGACTGCCTGAATATCAGGGTGGTGAAGGGGGAAGACTACTACCTGAACGTGCTTTCATCCAACCCATGGATGCGTTCCCGTTATCCCTCGACCTATGATGCAAGGGTGGGTGACGGGGAGAAGAGCGCAACATACGTCGAAGGACAAAACACTTTCAGGAACAGGCTGGATTACATGCTCGTGGGCAACTATCTGAGGGCCATGGCACGGGGAAGAAACATGATGTTCCGGTTAAGAGGCAATGAGCATGCACTCTTCACCGCAAGGATCGAAAAGGACAGGTGCGTCTATGCTTCCGAAAGGTGGAAAAGGCTCGAAGAAGGATGATTTCCTTCAGCACGAAGACAAACGACCCTTGATAACCCTCTAATTGGATGCAATTGATACTATTACATTGACTTTTATGACATAATGACAACTAAAAGTCATGCAAACATTAAATAATCATTTAAAATTGTGAAACAGCATAGTCGGAGGTTGTTAATTGTCTGGAAATAGATTTTCGGCGGAATCTGTCTTGCAGGCTGTAAGCAAGGAAGGAATAAAATGGATTGATCTGCAGTTCACCGACCTGATCGGCGGACTGCAGCATATAACAATACCCGCATCCACGTTAAATGAAAAAAGCTTTGCGCAGGGCGTTAACAAGCTTGACGGTTCATCGATTAAGGGATTCAAGGAAATACACGAATCGGACATGGTCATGATGCCCGACCCGTCAACCTTTGCAATACTGCCGTTTTTCACCGAAGAGCACAAGACTGGAAGACTTTTCGTCGACATTTATGAAGGCGGTTCACATGAAAGATTCACCAGGGATCCGAGGTACGTGGCGCAGAAAGCGGTCGATTATGCTCGGAGCAGCGGATTCGATACAACTTACTGGGGACCCGAACCAGAGTTTTTTGTCTTTGACGGCATCAAGGTGACGCCAACACCGCTGAGCGCGAGAGACGGATGGGGCGGTTCCGGTTATGAAATCGTATCAAAGGAGGCTCCGTGGTACACAGACGGGGGAAAGCAATTCCCGATAAGGTTCAAAGAAGGATATTATCCCGCACCCCCGCAGGACACACTCGTCGATTTCAGGAATGAGACGTCGAGCATACTGATGAATTCGTTCGGTCTCGAAGTGGATGCTCATCACCACGAAGTGGCAACTGCGGGACAGTGCGAACTCAATCTGCACTTCGACGAACTTGTCAGAACGGCGGACAGCGTGGTGACGATGAAGTATGTGCTGAAGAACGTCGCCAAGAGAATGAACATGATTTGCACTTGGATGCCCAAACCTGTTTTTGGAGATAATGCATCGGGCATGCATGTTCACCAGAGCCTCTGGAATTCAGGAAAGAACAGCTTCTACGACCCCGAGGACGACTATGCGGAGTTGAGCCAGACAGGAAGATATTACATCGGCGGGCTCATGGAACATGCGCGCGCACTCTGCGCCATTACCAATCCCACCACAAACTCATACCGGAGACTTGTTCCGGGGTACGAGGCGCCGGTATTCATAGCATGGAGCAAGAGAAACAGATCTGCAAACATACGGATACCGATGTATGAAAGGGGAGAGGAAAAGAGCAAGAGGCTCGAATACAGAACGCCAGACCCAAGCGCCAACATCTATCTTGCTGAGGCGGCGATGCTGGCTGCCGGAATAGACGGCATAAAGAAGAAGATCGACCCGGGCAATCCCGTAGACAAGGACATTTACAAACTTACGGAACTGGACAGGAGGGAACTTGGCATAAGAGAGCTGCCCGGAAGCCTGAAGGAGAGCCTTGAGGAACTGCAGACAGATCATGACTTCCTGCTGCCAGTCTTCTCCAAAGACCTGATTGAGAGGCACGTCGAGTTAAAAATGGACGAATTCCTGAATGTTTCACTGAGGACTACCCCTTACGAGGTATTCAGATACATGGACGTCTGAGCAGACGCGCACAGGGACATAAAAGCTCACTGTCTCGGTTCCCGGCAATCGGTCGCATAACGTTAAATACTGATGGACAGAGTTAAATGCGTGACACCGGACGACATACCGTTAGCTGTGGATTCGCTCACAATCAGATACGGTGACAGGATTGCGGTTGACAATCTATCCTTCGCCATACAGCCCGGACAGATATTCGGGCTTCTGGGACCGAACGGTGCAGGCAAGACTTCGACACTGAAGGCAATCCTCGGCCTGGTGGAAAAGAAGGGAGGAAGAACACTCGTCTACGGAAAGGATGTTGCTGAAGACCCTGCATACGTGAAATCGCACATCGGAGCCGTGCTTGAAAGCCCAGTACTGTTTGACTCTCTAACACCAAATGAATTTATCGAATTCGTCGCTTCGGTGCGCAGGATAACTAACACAGACAGGATCGCGAATCTTGTCGGCGCCTTTGCTCTCGAAGAATATATGGATACGCCGATTGCCAGCCTTTCAATGGGAAACAGGCAGAAGACAACGATCGTTGCGGCGCTGATGTCAGAACCACGTTTACTGCTGCTGGATGAACCGTTCAACAGCCTGGACATAAGATCGGTTAAGATATTCAGGGAACTCATACTGAACCATGTCAGGAGGGGAAATTCAGTGCTTTTTTCCACGCACATACTTGATGTCGTGGAGAAGATGTGCGAGCACATAGGCATCATCGACCGTGGCAGAATGGTAGAGCAGGGAACGGTTGCTGAACTCAGAGAGAGACTGAAAGGTTCGACGCTGGAAGAGATATTCCTCAGGGCAACAAACATGGAACAGGAGATAGAGAGCCTGCTCAAAGGACTGGAGTAGGTTGATGTTGCCATGGAGCGCGAGAAGCTGAACGGCAGACTGAAGAGAAAAATTGTTTCTTCAGTCTATCTCGAAATTCTGTTCCACGGATACTCGGGCACGGGTCTGACCGGTTTGCCCGTGCGCAATGTAAGGAAGACGATAGCGAGCGCGTCGGCTTACAAGTATGTGCTCACGGCATTCGTCGCGGTGGCCATGTCCCTCCTGGTCATGTACGCCGCGTTTCAGGGCACATACAACAGGGACGTGTTTCCGGTAACCGTGTTCATCTGGATGATGCTCATCTCGCTCATCACCTCGATGCAGCTTTCATACGGGGCGTCGGGAAGCGGCAACATCAGGAATCTGCTGCACATCATGCCGTTCACGGATCGTGAGATAGCAGGCATTGCTGCATCGGCAATGCTCAAAACCATCGACCTTCCGATTGCATCCTCACTCGCAATCATGATCATGTCCTATGCGGTTCTGGGCTTCTACGGTATGCTATCCGGTCTGCTTGCCCTCTTCACCGGCTTCTCGATGTTCCTGATCGCGACGTCGGTGACAACGAGGGCGTTCAGAAATTTCTCAGTGAGCAACAGGATCGGCATGATCATCCGTCTTCTCTCGACGCTGCCAATCATATTCTTTCTCGCAATACCGTCGCTGCTGTTCAGGCTGAACATAAATCTGAACCGCGTGGAAATGACGTACGTGCCAGTGCTGAATCTGTCCGGTGTCATGTCCGGTTACGGCATTTCCATCATTGCGGCATCCCTGTTCGCATCAGTGGTGTTTATCATAGGCGTCCGGCTCTTCAGGGATTCTGCTGTCTGGCTGATATCGCCGTCGGAGATGCAGGGAAGGACGAATGGACACCTGAAACTGAAAATCAGGCCGCCACTCTCCTCCCTGATACTTACGGATCTACGGCAGGTATTCAGATCACCGAGGCTCGCAAGCCTGCTGCTGCTCCCTTTCGTTCTGGTCGTCGTGGTTGTCTTCTACTTCTACTCGGCCGGAAGCAGCGCCCTGAAAATACCCTTCACGGTATTCTATTCGGAAGACATACTTCCGATTGCGTTTGTCAGCTCATACATTGCTTATCTGCTGTATATGACAGAGTTGCGCGGCCTGGCTTATTTCAGGCTGCTTTCCGTCTCAAAATATCTCAATGCGCTCGCGAAAACCATTGTTGCGTTCATTTTCTATGCTCTTTCCTCTATCGTGCTTACGGCAATACTGGTGCTTGCAGGAAGACCCGTAGAATATATTGTAGCAGTCTATACGCTCTTCTTCCCGCTACTGGCCTCCGTCATATTCACGGCTGCATATTTCCAGAATTCGGTGAGAGAATCAAGATTCGGTTTGTCCAACCCCTCCTCCTACATCGTGTACACGCTGGCCAATCTTGTCGTTTTCATAATACCCGCAGGAGCGTTTCTCCTGGGCTACCTACTGTTCAGAAGCGCACAGGTTGCGGCATTATCCATCGCTGGCGTCTCAGCTGTCGAGATAGCCTTCATGGCACTCATATTGCTTCGCTCGCCGGTTTAGCGCATAAAGTGTTTTAAGGGGCGTTCAAATTAATCACCCGTGTACAGGAAGGAGAGCCTCGAAGCAAGGAGAATAGCGAGGGAGCGCATTGAAAAGCTCTTCGCAATGGCAAAACAGCTTGCGAGGGAAGGGACGAAGGAGCGCAGCAGGCAGTATGTCGGTCTCGCAAGGCGGATAGGCATGAAGCTTGACATACCAGTGGGACACAGAAGAGAATACTGCAGGAACTGCAATTCCATCCTCATACCAGGAGTGACGAGCAGGACAAGGATCGTGAGAGGGAGGGCAGTGATAACATGTTTTAACTGTGGAAAAGCTTCCCGTTATCCCTACCGGAAGGCAAAGCAAACGGCTGACGGGGAGAGCGTCAGAGAAGAAAAAGAGATGATTGCACGATAGACAGGGAGCTGAAAAGGAAGGCACAGGAGCTGAAGGCGACCGTGCAGGTGGGAAAGAAGGGTGTGACTGAGGAGACCATAAAGGAGGCTGCGGAACAAATCGAGAAACGCGGTCTGGTGAAGGTCAGGTTCAACAACGACGGTACCGGTATAGATGCGTTGACAGGCAGATTGTCGGAAAAGGCGGAACTGATCATGAAGACGGGAAAGACACTGGTCTTCAGCAAGAGGAGATGAGCATCGTGCTGGATACAAAATTCCTTCGTGATAATCCAGAACTCGTGAAACAGGCACTGATGAGCAGAAACAGGGATCCGTCATTGCTCGACAGATTCCAGGCAATGGATTCGAAGTGGAAAACACTAGTTGAGAAGAGAAACACCCTCAACAGGCTGAGGAACGAGATATCCCTCAAAGTGTCCAAATCGAGTGGCGAAGAGAAGGAGAAAGGAGTTGAGGAAGGTAAAAGGGTCGCAACGGAGCTCAAGAGTGTTGAGAGCAGCATAACGGAAGTCGAGAAGGAGAGGGATGAACTCATCATGTACTTCCCCAACATGCCCAGCGGCAGGACGCCGCTAGGAAAGAGCGAGGAGGACAATGTCGTCATCAGCGTGCCCTCTAAACCGGCGGATCTGGGTTTCAGACCACTCCCCCACTACGAGATATGCTCACGCATGGGCATACTGGATTTGAAGAGGGGAGCGAAAATAACAGGTAGCGGCTTCTATGTACTGAAGGGAGACGGGGCGAGGCTCGAGAGAGCGCTGATAAACTGCATGCTGGACATACACAGGAAGCAGGGATACATCGAGGTCCAGGTGCCTGTAGTCGTAAAATCCCTCTGCGCAGAGGGTACAGGCACGCTTCCGGAAAAGAGGAACGACATGTACTGGATTGCAGGCGAGGATCTGCTGCTTAACCCGACGGCGGAAGTTCCTGTGACGAACTTGCTGAACGGTGAAATACTGTCGGTCGATGATCTTCCTATTTACTATACGGCTTACCTGCGATCCTTCAGAAAGGAAGCGGGGAGACACGTGGATTTGAAGGGCATCGGCAGGGTGCATGAATTCAACAAAGTGGAAATGGTAAAAATCGTTGAACCGGAGTACAGGGAGAAAGAGCTGCAAGGGCTGCTGAAGGATGCCGAGGAAGTAGTGCGGCAGCTGCACCTTCCATACCGGCTGAAACACCTCTGTACAGGGGATCTGGGTTTTTCGAACGAGGAAACATACGACATCGAGGTTTATGCGCCTGGTGTTGACAGATGGCTCGAAGTGTCTTCGTGCAGTTCATTCTCCGATTTTCAGGCCAGGAGGGCGCATATAAAGTACAGGAAGGCGCCGCATCTCAAAAGCGAGTTTGTGGCCACGCTCAACGGCTCCGGACTGGCGCTGCCAAGGACATTCATAGGCGTTGTGGAGAACTACCAGCAGGAGGACGGGACGATAAAGGTGCCCGACGTGCTGAGACCATACATGGGCGGAGATGAGGAAATTACCGCAGTGAAACATCCGGAGTGATAATTATAAGAACCCAAACACAGCATTCATGTTGCGTAAAGTCCGCTGTTGCGTTCAGGATGTGATCATAAATGGAGGATGTAATTGAGGTAGTTGCCTGTCCCGTTTGCGGGAAGGAGGTCTCCATGGCCGACCCTTCGTGCCCCCACTGCGGCGCAGAATTTGAGCCGGGGACCGCCGAGGAGCCTGTAGTACAGGGTCATGGCGGCAGGACGGCGGCTCACGAATCGGCATTGACATCACATAACGGAATGTTCGATTTCAACTCCACGATGGTGCAGATGTCCCTGCTGGGCATAACATACATATTCGGCTACGGATCGATCCTCGCGGGAAATTACATATCAAACGGCGGCCTGCTGAACGCGAGTTCTGAAATGATACTTGTGGTTGCCGGCATTATCACGATTGCAGTGTCCATATTTACTGCGCTGCTGCTCGGGCGCACGGGCGGAGCGAAGACCGAAAGGCTAAGCTTCTCCATGATCGCTCTCTTCCTCCTGCTCATTCCGCCTCTGTTTCTGGCTTTCCACTGGTAAGTGTGTCACTCTTCCTGCGTATATGATGTGCCGCCTGCCTGATTCGTTCCGTAATCAGGAACGGCAGTGAGCCTCTTCTTCTTCCTGGCGATCCTGACAAACTGGAAGACCATGCCGAGCAGGATAACGGCGAGTGACACAATTGTTGCCACGCTTCCGATATGCAGCACAGCGAGGCCGTAATCGACCAGGAATCCTCCTCCGACCGCCGTGAAGATGGCTATGAGATCTTTGAAGTAGATGATGCACACAATGAAGACTATCACCGCGACGATAAGCGCCACGATGAATGGCAAGGCTGAGGCGCGTGTTCCCTGACTCAATAAGCCTCCATTGACGCCGAACAGTGTCAGCACGCCGAGAAGCGAGAAGTATGCCACCATCAGGGATATTCCTGCCTCGGCAATGTAATAGAACAGCAGGCCGCCGATAATCGCGCCTATCAGACCGACGAGGAGGGCGCCGATGAAACCCGCTATGGCTACACCGAAGGCAAGACCTATCACTGCTCCGATTATACTCCCTATAATCGTCGTCGCTATCCTCCATATCGCCTCGCCAAAAAAGGCGAGCAATAGTCCTATTGCCACTGCAACAATGCCCACATATGGATAAACCGTCTGGGGAATCGCTGGAACGAACCCGTAGAGGTGCGTTGCGACCATAACCGATTAAGCTGATGCTGTGGTATAATTACTTTATTAATCATTTATCGAAAGTTATCTCTACGGTATTTAAAAAAATGAAAAAAGGAAATAATGATTTGATGGATCATTGGACCCATCTTATGCTGTAAAAAACTGGAACAGTTTACTTTCCGATCCTGAAAACCTTCGTACCGCAGCTCGGACACGAGCCCTTGGTCGCAGGCTTGCCGTTCTTCAGCTTTGTCTTGACCGGATTCTTTACTTCTACAGATTTCTTGCATTTCACACAATATGCTTTGACTTTGTCAGGCGTGTAATCCACCCTGCCCTTCAATTCACATCCCATTATATAAAAAATACTTAGATTTAGCCTCAATTGAAGGGCGATCAGGGCAATGTTCGGTCCTGACAGGTGCAAAAACAGGTCTGATCGGCGGTTCAGAGCGGCCTGAAGAGCAACTTTTCAGGACGATTTCAGTCGGGAGGTGTCGTTCACTGAGCGCTCGAGCTGGCGATTTGGAGCAGCATTTCCTCGATTCTCTTTGCAACCACACCTATATCAAAAGGTTCGGCAGACCTCCTGCACCTCTCGGAAAGTTCGGCATACCGGTCGTCTGCATACATGCCGTAGAGTTCTGCAGTTTTCTGCGCCATTTCTGTAGCACTGGAGGCCAAAAAACCATTGACTCCCGGCACAAGATATTCACCTGTGCCCATAATATTAGACGAAACGACGGGAGTTCCGGAGGAGAGTGCTTCGAGCGCTGTAATCGGGAACATCTCATATCTCGAAGGCATCAGAAGAAGATGTGAGCGGGAAAGCAGCTCTCTCTTTCTCTTTTCATCAACGAAACCTGGCATGCTGACCCTGTCGTCATGGAGTTGCTTTCTCAGCACATTTTGATATTCGCCTGATCCAGCAATGACGAAGTCGAAATCATCGACAGCGGTGCTTATTTCGCGGTAAAAGTCAGGGAGGATATCTGCACCCTTCTGTTCTACAAGGCGCCCTAGAAACAGGATGGTAAATTTATCGAACTTTTTGGATGGAGAAAAAGAGGAGCTGTCGACACCGTTTGGTATCCTGCGGACGTTCCTGTATCCGCGGAACAGCAGGTCTTTCTCTGTCTCTCTGTTGAGGACGTGGTGAGCTGGCATGCGCCTGGCAATCCTGTCGCCTCTGAATCCGAATATCCTGTAATA
Source organism: Candidatus Sysuiplasma acidicola (assembly GCA_019721035.1). NCBI lineage: Archaea > Methanobacteriati > Thermoplasmatota > Thermoplasmata > Candidatus Sysuiplasmatales > Candidatus Sysuiplasmataceae > Candidatus Sysuiplasma > Candidatus Sysuiplasma acidicola. Next base: position 100,667 of record JAHEAA010000001.1, on the reverse strand, counting down.
TGATTCCCTTGAGCTGGGCATGCTTCCGCCGAAAAAACGGCGGTTCATTATGAGATGATGGCCCGCGACCATAGGAAACGAGATGATCTTCTGCAGCGCAAACATGGCAATTTCAAGGCCGCCCGTCGCATAATTAAAATAGACCACATCGGAAGAGGAGAGCACACCTGCCATGCGGTGCAATGAGCGTGGTGACGGAAACGATGTTCCGTCCACATAACCGATCTCGTTGATTTCAATGCCGAGTGATCGCAGCTCATCGCCGATTGCCGTACGCCCTGTTTCCGAAGGGGGTGCTATGATGCTGATTGAGTGTCGGGAAGAGAGGCGGGACGTTACATCACGTAACCATGTTTCTCCTCCGCCGCCATGGTCCACCGAGTTGTAACCAACGAATGTCATTTTCAATTGTCTTCACCGAACACCTGGTATGTGCGGGCGGCGCATCCTGCACTCTGAACTGCTACGGCATGACAGTACGCCGGAAGCGCAATCAGAAGGTGAGTTTATGTTAATTGTCACAAGTTGTCGACGCGTGATCGCGATTGAAGGCAAAGGTGACGGGAGACACGCATAAGCACTTCGCGTGCTGCACACTTCTGCCGCATATTGCATTTTAATACAGCAGGCGCATTTCAGCACAGATTCAACCGAACGGGGAAACAAAGGTCAGGATGACTCCATACATCACCGTCATTGTTACGGCATACAACAGGCAGGAATTTCTAAAAGCCGCTCTCGAGTCGCTCATTGCGCAGGATGCACCTGCGGGAGCTTTTGAAGTAATAGTTGTCAAGAACTTCGAAAACGCTGAAGTGGACAGAACAATTGAGAACATGGGAGCACTGTCAATCTTCGACAACAGCAAAGCACTGCGCTCTTTTTCTGAGGAAGCAGTGAAAAAGGCAAAGGGGGAGATACTGTGCTTCCTCGACGACGACGATCTCTTCCTGCCGAACAAAATTTCCACAGTAACAGAAGTTTTCAGGAGCAATCACGAGATCGACTATTATCACAATGCAATTGACTACATCGATGTCGAGGGCAATGTGATTGCACCACCATTTTCGTTCCGTTTCTCAATCCTGGAGAGAGATAAAGGGACGGTCGTGATGAATCATGAAGAGATCAGAATGAAAGTGAATGAGCTCATTGCAGGACAGTGTGATTACAACAACAGCAGCATATCCGTCAGAAAGAGGATACTTCAGGAAAATCTTGAAGTTGCGAGAAAGACAGTGTCCGCTCATGACAGCCTGATCTTCTATCTTGCTGCAATGCGGGGACGATCTGTTATGATAGACGGCAGGATACTAACACACTACAGGCTGAACAGAAAAAGTGTGACTGTGTCGTCGAGATACGAATTCTCGGTGAGACAGGTGAAAACCTTCGATGCACTGTGTGAATTCGCAGAGAGCATCGGAGAAAAGGAAATTGCGCGTGTTCTGAGAAGACAGAAGTTCCTGTTCGCGCTGGTAAGAGACATAAGCAGCCCGGAAGTTAACAGAGGCAGGGTATCGGAAGCGTGCCTGTCATTCATAAGAAATTCGAGCGGTTACAGAACGGTTGCCAACCTTTTCCCGGAATCGCTCGCAGTCATCTATATGTTCTCTCCGGATTTGAGCAGGAAGATATACATGAAATTGCTGATGGCGAGGCTGTAGTCAGCATGAGAATCACGGAGTCGCGTACAATGCAACCATGCCTGCTGACAGCGCCGGAAGCACAGCATGCCGAAGAACCGGAGTGCATATCGAATCCGGAACATGATTGAACGGTGGTGGATGGAATTGAACGATACGGCAGACGAACGTAAAGAGCTGCTGAAATGGCTCTACGGACTGGAGAATTTCGGCATAAAACTGGGCCTGGACAACGAAAGATTGCTTCTGAACCAGCTGGGTAATCCGCAGGAGAAATTCAAGACAGTGCATGTTGCTGGCACTAACGGAAAAGGCTCGGTCAGCGCCATGATAGCATCTGTGCTCTCATCCGAGGGGTATGCCACGGGTCTCTACACCTCGCCGCATCTGGTCGAGTTCGAGGAGAGGATAAAGATAGGACGCGAGTGCATTCCCACTCCAGACCTGCTTGAATGCGCTTCAGAGGTAAGGGAGGCGCTGGACAGCCTGTTCGGCAGAGATGCCAGGGAGATGACATTCTTTGAGATCACAACTGCGATTGCATTTCTTTATTTTGCGAAGAAGAAAGTGGAGTTTGCCGTAGTCGAAGTGGGCCTCGGAGGAAGGCTTGACGCAACGAACGTCATAGTTCCGGAAGTATCTGCGATAACGCACATAGCGCTTGAACACACGGCCTACCTGGGCAACACGCTAGGACAGATAGCCGCCGAAAAAGGAGGCATCATCAAAAATTCCGTTCCAGTGATAACTGCAGAAACGAAAAGGGAACCTCTCGAAGTGTTTGAGAGAATAGCGAATGAGCGGGGAGCAGTACTTGAGAAATCATACGAGATGATTGAGCTCGACATCCTGGAAAGGGGATTTGGGGAAATGAAATTCAATGTTACAGGTATCTCACACATTGAAGTAGTAAGCTGTGCTCTCTGTGGGGATTACCAGGTACCAAACATTACTCTTGCCATAGCAGTGCTGGAAAAACTGCAACAGCGCGGTGTTTTCATAAGCACGAACTCCATCAGGACGGGGTTGAAGGAAGTGTTCTGGCCGGGAAGACTGCAGCTGGCTGGCAGAGACAGGAAATTCATATTCGACACGGCACACAATCCGGACGCCGCACAGGCACTATCCTCGTCTCTGAGGGCGCTGACTGACAGAAAATTCATTTGCGTCGCAGGCGTGCTGTCCGACAAGGACCTCGGAGGCGTTATGAGAACCCTCTCGACGATAACATGTAAATTCATTTGCGCAGGGCCCAAGACTCCCAGGGCAAGGACGGCAGGCGAAGTGATGGAGGCCGCGGCATCCACCGGTGTGATGGCTGTGGTGACAGAGAGCGTTGGCGCAGCAATGGAAGCGGCGTTGAAAGAGCCGGGGGAGGGAATGGTGCTCGTAACAGGGTCTCTGAGAACCGTCGGTGAAGCGATGGAATGGTGGTATGAGAAATACAACGAAAAGCTCTGGAAATGAAGACGGGCCGGACGAGATTTTCAAAAGGCTCAGGCAACATTATTCGGGACTCGGCCTGACGACCGCACTCGGTGCCATTGCCATTCATGACGATCCGTTCAGGGTGCTCATATCAACTGTTCTCTCCCAGAGAACAAGGGATGCGGTCACAGAAGATGCGTCAAAGAGACTTTTCCGGAGGTACCCAGATGCGAAAGCACTGTGCAGTGCTCCGCTCAAGGACATCAAGCAGGCTATAAGAGCGGTATGCTTCTACAGGAACAAGGCCATTGCGATAAAGCAGATAGCTAAAACCATAGACAGGGATTACGGAGGACGCGTGCCGGACAAAGTGGAAGAACTGATGCTCCTCCCGTCGGTGGGAAGAAAGACGGCAAACTGCACGCTTGTGTATGGATTCGGAAAGAACGCGATACCCGTCGACACGCATGTTCATCGTATCTCGAACAGGCTCGGTTTGGTGAAAACAGACGAGCCGGAAGAAACGGAAAAGGATCTCATGCGCCTACTGCCCAGGAAGCTCTGGATAGACACGAACGAGCTGATGGTTATTCACGGGCAGCACATATGCAAACCCCTCCGGCCTGATTGCGAAGTGTGCCCCGTCATGGACATGTGTGCCTACGCCATGAGACAGGAGGCAAAAACCTTGCGTGGAGGGGGCAAGTCCCGCACGCAACGTACTTTAATAAGATCGGCAATCATAACGCGTTTCCCCGAGCGAGGTTAGTCTAGTCTGGTTAGGACACTAGCTTGCCAAGCTAGTAAGGCGGGTTCGAATCCCGCACCCCGCATTTTCCCGGCAACAAAACATCGCGCTGAAATACATGCAGCAGAGGCTGCGGGACTTTGCGAATATTCAAAAAGGAACGTTGTGTATGCCTCTTTTCACCTGCCAGCGGCTTTCTGGACGACCATTACCTGCTGTGCCGAAGCGTCGGTGCTTCCGGTCATTCCATACACATACTGGAATCGAGGCACACGTGATATGAGTTTCGACACCTCGGCAAAATATATGGAACCAAGCGGATCACGTGCACCCGTTAATGCAGTTACGCCCATTTCCTGCTTTGCCCGACTCTTCTGCACACTCATGCGAGCAGTCAGAGCCACCGATGCAAGATTCTCTTCTGAAAGGGATGTCGGAGCATTTGCGCCCGCCAGAGATGTCCCTGCCACGGTCTGCAGTCTGTAACCCATTCTGCCGAGTCTTTCATGAAAAGCAGTCATGTCTTCAGGCGTCATGTCGTTCAACCACTCTCGGGAAGGAGAGCAACTGTAGACAAGGGGCTTTCCCGGATATTCGCTAAGGACTGCAGCTGAAAACTTTCTTGCCTCCTCAATGTCAGGAGCCGTTGTTTCATAGGATAGCATATCTGCGAAAGGCGCCAGTGACACTGCCCTTTCAATGGCCGTCTCCAAGCTTCCGCGTATCCAGTAGTGACCAAGATCTGTTCTCTCGCCTGATGCATATCTGTAGTCACGCTCATCAATGTCGTTTGTGAGCAGAGTAGCGCTTCTTGCAGCGGTCTTTGCTATCAGGACCGTTGGTACGCCCATTACGTCGGACGCGAGCCTTGCCGCAACAAGATTGCTGATGAACTGGCAAGTGGGAATCAGCGCCCTCCAGTCAACATGTGGATGGGACCTTCCCACAGCGATCATGTCCCTGAAGTAAAGGCCGGCAGCTCCTGCTTCGATTAACAACTTTGCGGACTCGTACGCATGCATTGGGTAGTCCGTCCCCGTCTTCCCTTCCGCAACGATTGCTGCGAGCCAGTCAATATTGCCGTTCCCGGCAGTCTTGTGGAGCTGGTCGGACAGAAGCAGTGCACCATTGATGCGCGCAACCGTCTCCGGGTCCACCGCAGACTGAACATTGCCCTGCTCATGCGGAAGCGGGGTAGATGGCACATCATCGAAACTCATCGATTGACCGCCGAGATGTATCACCTTAAGTCCTGCACGTACCATCTGCACAGCATCATCGGCAGTCGACGCTCCGGGTGCCAGCACGTGCTGCTCATTTTGAATCAAATTCCAGAGCTTCTCTGAAGACAGCCTGGCAAGTGTGTGATCAATGTGAATGGAGCCACGAAGCTTGCAAACCTCTTCCGCAGTGTACGGCCTCACAATGCCGTTCCATCTGTCTGATCTCCATGCTGACTCGATTTCGGATACCTCAGTCGCGAGATGCTTGTTCATATCATTCTCTCCCAGAAAGCAGGATCGATGCTGCCTGTGTGCAGAAACCGCACCATGATCCATCCAGCAGGCAGGTCGTTCGAGTTTTCGGTGCAGGCTCGGCCGTTCCATGAACAACCGACAGTGAGGCGGGCACTGTTCAGTTTTGCCAAGCTTGCACCAGTGGTGGATACCGTATACCTCTATTTAACTCTAAGTAAATTATGGAAATTAATAATGACTTGTATAGAAGCTAAGATAAATACATATATTACATATGCAATGCAAAGTTTGCACTCAACTGATGAGGAGGAGCTGTCATAATCATGGAAGTTCGGAAGCTGCAGACAACCGCCGGAGGCACTTTTGTAATAACGATTCCAAAAGACTGGATAGAGAGAATGAAGATGAGGAAGGGCGACCACGTCTCTATCGAGCTTGAGGAAGACGAGATCATTGTCAGCCCCACACATTCGAGAATGGAAGTCACGCCCCATTCACTTCAGATAGACGAATTCAGGGAACAGAAACTTCTCGAGTTGTCCATCACGGCTTCTTACATTCTTGGGCACGATATTACAGAGGTTGTGGCGCAACGTAAGATGCTCCCGGAGCATAAAAAGTGGATAAAAGATATCATTGAAAAACTGATAGGCGTAGAGATTTCAGAGGAATTTGCAAATCAGATGATACTGCAGAACCTGGTTGATCCGGCCAAATTTGATCTTAACAAACTGCTTGAGCGATTTTCTGCAACTTCGACGGCCATATTACTTGATGCTGTCAAGGCTCTTATTGAGAATGACAAAGCGCTTGCAACGGATGCTTACGACAGGGGGGTGGAGAGCACGAGAGTTTACCGACTGATGATGAGACTTGCATTCCAGGCAGCCAACGACAAGAAACTGAGGAATCAGATGAATTTTCCGAATGTGTCCAGCGTCATGGTGCAGACAATGGCCATCAGGGAACTGGGGAGAGTGGCATACTACGCGATGCGCATAGCGCAGCATGTCGGAGAGATCGGAAAGAGCCCGGAAGCTTCACTGGCTGCGGCCATCAATGAAATGGCTGCTGCAGCGGCAGAAATGCTGGATATGACGACGAGAGCACTTATGAACAAAAACGTCAACCTTGCATCAGCAATAACCGACAAAATGGGCAAAGTGAGGAAACTGCACGAGACGACTTACCTGAAGCTCATGAAGGGAATGGATGAAAAAAACCTTCTGTCAATTTCACTGATCACAAGAGACATCAGGGCCATTGCTTCATATGCAATGGCAATTGCTGACGAAGCAGTTCTCAGCTCGTTTGCATAAACATCCACCCAATACGATCTGCTCGTATCAAAGTTGATTCACATGAGCCATGCTTTCGATGCACTTCGAGCATTGCGCATGCAGCTGAAAAAGGAAGCAAGAAATCTCAGAGGCCGGGCAGCAATTGATGGATTCGCCGCGAAGAAGGAACTGGCGGAGAAAGCAAACCACGAATCTTAAATTACTACAATTCTGCAACATATGGAAATATCGTTCCTGTCCTGAACAAGGGCACTGCACTCAGGAGATCCGGAGACCCGGCTCAACATCCCGATCCGGATGCAGCAGCACAACTTTTCCGTCTCCAACTGGCACACCGAGGACCAGCACTTCCGAGATGAAATTAGCTATCTGCCTTGGTTTCAGATTGACGACTGCAATCACATTCCTTCCCACGAGATCTTCCGGCCTGTAGAGTGAAGTAATCTGAGCGCTGCTCTTCTTCACGCCGAGGGAGCCGAAATCAATCAGCAGCCTGTATGATGGTTTACGCGCTTCGGGAAAGTTCGTCGCTTCCAGCACTCTTCCGGTTCGGATGTCGACCGACGCGAATCTCTCTGATTCTATCTCCTCAGTCATGTAAAAACATGAAAAACCTGATTGTTCTTCAACTATTCTGTAAGCATGGCACACATAGCACGCTCCCGAACCTGAACGCCAAATGTCAGCACTGGTAGCATGCAGAACCGCATGCACAGTGATACAGCGCCTTTATCACCTTGCTGCGAAGGTCTGCATGTTCATTCATCTTCCTTCCGCAATATCTGCATATCATAGATGGAAGCCTTCCCCGGAGGATGATGCTTGAGTATAGTGCACAGTCACGATATAAGTCTGCTGGAAATCAATGGCATCGCAGTCGGACCGTTGGAACCGATGAAAATAGAATGAAGTGATTTATATGGGTTACGCGTCGAAGCAAGGCTCACGAGCCGCAACCGCATCCGCATCCGCCGCCGCCACAGCTGCAGCCGGCGCCGTTATTCACTTTGAGGTTGGGGTTGTTTATGGTAAACCCTCCGCCTTCTATCGACTCGACATAGTCGATTTCCGTGCCTTCGAGATGGTCTGCGCTCTCCTTGTCGACGACAATCTTTACTCCGTTCTGTTCCAGCTGAATGTCCTGTGAAGGATCAGCATTTTCGTCAAAGGCCATGCCATACCTGAATCCGTGGTCTGCTGCCGTAAGATAAACTCTGAGGAGAAGGTCCTTTTTCTCCTGCTCTGCGATCAACGACCTGACTTTGTCACTGGCCTTTTCAGTCAATACGAGACTGACCATTTTACTGCACCTGTCCCGTTTGATTGAGCCTGAACTATTTAAACGTTAAGTGACACGATGAGCGAATGTATTCCCAGGATTGTGTGCCATACGAAGTTCCCAACCCCCACCCCCAGCGGTGGTCGTACCTTCGGTGACATTATTATGCAGGTAGAATATGCCGACGGGACGTAAGCGCGATTGGACGAGGATAATAATTGATTCAGAAAAGGAAAAATGGGGCAGGTAGGGCGTCGGGAACATGCCATTTCCGGACAGAACAGAAGGCTGCGGTTTCAGTAAAACTTGGACTGGCCGGGGAGAGCACAATGTGCATGTCGTTCGGTCATTATGGTTCAGCCACTGCGCCGGGGGGTCGAAAAGTGCACTTCCTGACCGGAAACTTCGCGGTCGATGCTTCAACTGAGCCTCCGGAGCTCAATATTTCATTCAAGGGCACAAAACTGCTGCACATGCTGCCCAATCCGCCGTCGGGTAAAAGAGGGCATCCCACAAAGCTTTCCCTTTCAGACAAACGTCTGAGCATTCCATTTGAAATACACGAAGATGAGGGAATATACGGCCTTGGAGAATTCTTCGGCGACATCAACAGAAACGGGCAGGAGCTGACGGTGAACGTGAAGGACTCCCTCTCACTGCCGAATGACGAGACATATGTCACATATCCATTTTTCTGGAGCACGAGAGGTTACGGATTGTTTGTAGACACCACTTCGGCTGTCAGATTTGATTTCGGCCGAAACTTCAAAGGCGCAGGAGAGATCGTGATTGAAGAAGATAGTGCAGACATTTACCTTTTCGCCGGAAAGCCGTGGGAGATAGTAGATGCATATTGGCAACTAACCGGAAAGCCGCAGGTTCCGCCACTCTGGTCATACGGTCTGTGGATGAGCCGCTGTTCCTACATGAGCGAAAGGGAGTTGCTGGATGTTGCGAGGAAGATCAGGAAGAAGAGGCTGCCTTGCGACGTTCTGCACCTGGACCCCCAATGGCTCAGAAGGCCAGTCCCGCATTCGTTGATCGAGATGCTGAAGGAGAAGGGGATCGACCCCCGGTCATACTGCACCAACTACGGCGTTCCGGGGGAGTTGCTGGAACGGCTCAACGCAGACTATCCGGAGGAGATGAACAGCATGGGCTATCCGGGTGAAGGATGCACGTTCGAATGGAACAAACAGCTCTTTCCGGACCCGGAGGGGATGATAAGGAAACTCCACGAAATGTCATTTCGACTTTCGCTCTGGATCAATCCGTACGTCCCCAGGGGCTCAAACGCGTTTGAGCACCTTCTTGAAAACGGACTGTTTGTCACGGACGGCAACGGCGTGCCCATTGCAGAGTTTGACAGCATAACGCATGATTTCGGAACAGTGGACTTTACAAATCCTGCTGCCAGGGAGTGGTATGCAGATCAGGTGCGGAAATTGTGCGATCAGGGAGTGGACGTGCTGAAAACCGATTACGGAGAAGGGGCGCCGTCGACAGGCAGATATTTTGGTCTTGACTCCCGAGAGGCGCATAACGCCCTTCCCACACTGTATAATGAAACAGTATTCAACACAGTCAGGGAGAAAAAAGGTGAAGGAATCGTCTGGGGCAGATCGGGCGGAACGGGCATACACAGATTTCCGGTTCAGTGGGGCGGTGATCCCAGTTGCACGGAGAGAGATATGCTTGCCGCTCTCAGGGGCGCACTTTCCTACTCTCTTTCGGGCGGCGCATTCATGAGTTTCGACATAGGCGGCTTCGCAGGAAAACCGAGTCCGGAACTTTATGCCAGATGGTCGCAGATGGGGTTGCTGTTTTCGCATTCAAGGGCGCACGGAACGACGCCAAGGGAGCCATGGAATTTTGGCAGAAGAGCTGAGGCCATTTTCACCGGGTATGACATACTGAGGTATTCACTCATACCGTACCTCTACTGGCAGTCAGTCAAGTCTTTGGCCGAGGGAAAACCGCTCATCAGAGCCCTGGTATTCGAGTTCCCGGATGATGTGTTCGCCAGGAACATACAGGATGAATACATGCTCGGCGAAACTCTTCTCGTAGCGCCGCTTGCGCGCGGAGTTGAGAGAACCGTCTACCTTCCCGAAGGGAAGTGGTGGGATTTCTGGACAGGCAGAAAGTTGCAGGGCCCGTCTCTGATAGAATACACCGCCCCTCTGGAAGTGATCCCCGTATTCGTGAGAGGCAACTGCATCACTGTACGGTCAGACAGCAAATCAGAGAGTGCGGATGAGAAATTGTTTAGCAAGATGACCGTGAGCATCTACGGCATCAGCAGGTTGCACGAGCTGAACTTCGGCAGATACGGTTCCATCCTATTAAGTTATAAGAGAGGGAAGCTCGGAGCCTCCGGAAAAGGACTTCTTTCAGAGTCGAAGATATCAGTGAAAATCTTCAGATAGAGAATAAACCGAATAGATACTCTGCAGCATTCCGTTCAGCACATTCACTGTCAGGGGTTTTACGCCCCGGCTAAATCTTGCAGCCGATTAGAGCCGAAGCAGGTCGCACGATTCTGTCAAGACTAATTACGAAGAACTGCGTAAGGGGAGGCGGCATGACAAAAAAACAGGAAAATGTAACAGCCCGTACGGACTGTAAGGGGTGGCGTAAAATTGTTTCCACATACAGGCTGCAGTTCACTCCTCAATTTACGTTCAGGGATGCAATGGCGGTTATAGATAGCCTGAAAGAACTTGGAGCAACAACAATCTACTCCTCACCGATCTTCGAAGCGAGACAGGGAAGCGGACATGGCTACGACGTTACAGATGCTTCGAAAATCAGACATGAGTTTGGCACGCTGGAAGAGTTCACGGCACTGTCAGAAGCGGTGCATCTGGCAGGCATGAGCTGGCTGCAGGGGATTGTGCCTAATCACATGGCGTTTGACCGCAGCAACAGACTTCTGAGAGATGTTCTCGAGAATGGCCGGGCCTCCGCCCACAGCGTCTGCTTTGACATCGACTGGGATCATTATTCTCCGGGACTGAAGGGAAAGGTTGTTGCACCTTTCCTCGGAACTGGCTATTATGAAGCGCTTGCAAAACACGAACTGAAGCTTGTTGTGGATGATGGAGTCATGGTTGACTACCGCGGCTTCAGGCTTCCTCTTTCTTCAAGGACTCACAAGAATTTGATCGACGACATAATTGCGTCCGGGCTTTCCGGAGATGCCGATGCGCTCTCTGAATTCGCCGCGTCCGTAAATGACGACTCTGCCAGCGCTGTCGAAATATTCAGGAAACTGATTTCGAACAGGAGATTCGAGCGAAGTGCCAGGCAGGTTATTGCCGAAATCAACAGAAATTTGGAGAAGATAGATGCGATATTGTCGGAGCAGCATTTCCTGCTTCGATGGCAGGGCAGCGCGTCACGTGAAATAAACTACAGACGGTTCTTCGCTGTCAATGACCTCATTGCTGTGCGGGTGGAGGATCCTCCGGTGTTCGCTGAATTGCACAGCTTCGCAGGTGAGCTTGTCAGAAAAGGGCTGGTCGACGGTGTCAGGGTTGACCACATTGACGGCCTCTCTGATCCAGTGGAATATCTTCGCAGATTGAGAGAACTGATAGGTAATTGCTTTGTTGCCGTAGAGAAGATCACGTGCGGTAACGAACGCCTGAGCATGAAATGGCCTGTGGATGGTTCGACTGGATATGATTTCATGAGCTGGACAAACTCACTGTTTGTCATGCCTGAAAGCAGAGGACCAATTACAGACACATACAGGAAATTTACTGGATATTCCGGAAGCATTGATGAAAATGTGATCGAGACGAAGAGAAAGGTTGTGCGAACTCTGCTGGATGGGGATGTCGCAAATGTTTCACTCATTCTTCTTGGTTCCATGAAAGACAGGAAGTACGGGAGAGATGTCACGCTGAAGGGGTTGCAGGAAGCCGTAATTGAGTTCCTGGCACATATGACTGTTTACAGAACCTATTTCAGCAAGGGCTCTTACGATAAGGACGATGTCGAAAGATTCAGTGAAGCGGTGAAGAGTGCTTCGGTCACCAAGCCGGAACTGCAGACTGAACTGAGCGCGCTGCTCTCACTGATGAATGATGCTGCAACAGACATATCTCTCCGAATCCCGCTAATGAGGTTGCAGCAACTTATGCCTGCGGCCATGGCAAAATCTGTTGAGGACACATTCTTCTTCAATTACAATGCACTTGTATCGCTGAACGAAGTTGGTTCAGATCCCAGGGAGTTCGGTCTGACGTCCATGGAGTTCCATAAGAAAATCGTTGAACGCTTCGGGCGCCATCCGTATTCGATGAACAGTACGTCAACACATGACACAAAAATGGGCGAGGACCTCAGATGCAGAATCAGTGTACTGTCTGAAATACCGGAGGAGTGGGATAGGAACATACTGAGGTGGAGAGCTGCCAATAACAGATACAGAAAAAAATGGAAATCAGGATTGTGCCCGACACCCGGCGATGAATATTACATTTATCAGATCCTACTTGGCTCAAGGCCTCCGGAAGGGAGCAGAAGGGAATGGAGGAGGAGGCTGAAGGCACACATGGTGAAATACATGAGAGAAGGCGGCACTTGTACTTCATGGGAAAAACCTGATACAGCCTATGAATCATGCTGCCTGCAGTTCATTGAAAAGATACTTTCGACCGGAAATGACAGTTTCATGAAATCGTTTGATCGCTTGCAGCGCAAAGTGGCGTTTCATGGCTTCCTGAATTCAATGTCTATGGTAACACTCAAAATAATGTGTCCCGGGGTGCCTGATACATACCAGGGTTCAGAGGGCTGGAATTTCAGCTTTGTGGATCCGGACAACAGGAGACCTGCGGACTTTAATTCACTGAAGGAGCGCCTGCAGAGTTTAAGCGGGAGAGGGAACAGTCATACAGCAGCCGAACTAGCAGGCAGATTCCGGGACGGTGCTGTGAAGACATATCTCACACGGTTGCTTCTGAGATTGAGGAGGCAGGAGAGCGACCTGTTCCTGGACGGTGATTACGTTCCGCTGAAGACGGCAGGAGCGGGAAAAAATAACGTCGTGTCGTTTGCCAGGAAGCTTGGAGAGAAATGCGCTGTCGTATCAGTTCCCCGTTACACAACCAGGCTGACCGGAGAAGGGCGAAAGAGTCTCTGGCAGGGAAGCTGGAACGACACAAGCATACTCCTGCCCGCAGGCTTCCCTGCCGTGTTAAGTGACGTGTTTACAGGCAGGAAGCCAGGCACAGGCAGGAAGAATTCAGCCCGCAGACTCATGGTCAAGGATGTTCTGGTCGACTTTCCGGTCTCGGTGCTTCTTTCAGGAATAGAGTACAGCATAGGCTGAAGATGGTGATTACATATGGATTCTGAAGATATGACATTCGGTGCAGAACTGGTTGACGGCGGTAATGCCTGCTTCAGGATATGGGCACCGGGAAAGAAGGAAGTTGTGCTCAGACTTGGTGACGGCCGAAAGGTGCCTATGGAAAGAGAGGAAAGAGGCTTCTGGAAATGTTCAGCGGCACTGAAAGACACGATGAGATATGGTTATGAAATCGACGGGGAGGGTGTATTTCCGGATCCCGCCTCCAGATGCCAGCCAGACGGTGTGCACGGACTATCGAAAATTGTTGACACCGCCGGATGGATGGGAAGCGATGACGGATGGAAGGGCATTGAGTTGAGCGATTACGTGATTATGGAAATACACGTGGGCACATTCACACGGAATGGCACATTCTCTGCGGTGGAGGAGAAACTCGACTATCTTGCAGACCTCGGCATCACAGCGCTTGAACTCATGCCCGTGGCACAGTTCTACGGCAGCAGGAACTGGGGCTATGACGGAGTGTACATCTACGCGCCGCAAAACAGTTACGGTAGCCCGTACGAACTGAGGCATCTCGTGGATGCGGCACATTCTAGAAAAATGGCTGTCGTTCTGGACGTCGTCTACAACCACATCGGACCAGTCGGAAACTGCCTATCGAAATACGGACCGTTTTTCAGCGACAGATACAGAACACCATGGGGAACAGGGCTGAATTATGATGGGCCCTATTGCGATCCTGTGAGAGAGTTTGTGCTTTCAAATGCAATATACTGGTTGGAGCAGTACAGGTTTGACGCGCTCAGGCTCGACGCGATACATGGAATACTGGACAGTTCGCCAAAGCATCTGCTCAGGGAGATGGCTGAAAGGGTCGATGCATTATCGTCGAAGACAGGCAGGAGGCTGCACCTGATTGCAGAGAGCGATCTCAATGATCCGAAAGTTGTCAGGGGACGTGACAGCTGCGGTTACGGGATTTCCGCACAGTGGAATGATGACTTCCACCATTCCATCCATACAGTGCTCACCGGCGAACTCGGCGGTTATTACGAGGATTACGGCAGTGCCGATTACATACTGAAGGCGATGAAAGACGGTTTTGTTTACGATGGTGCATACTCGAAACATCTTGCGAGGAGGAGAGGCGCACCCTTTGCCGGCATGCCGCGGGAGAAACTCATCGTTTTTTCTCAGAATCATGATCAGATAGGCAACAGGGCCCAGGGCGACAGGCTGAGTGTGCTCGTACCGCCGGAAAAGATGCGGTTTGCGGCCGGCGCGGTTCTGCTCTCTCCATTCACACCGATGCTCTTCATGGGGGAGGAATACGCCGAAAAGGCACCGTTTCTCTTTTTCATAGATACGGATGACAGGAACTTCGCAAACACCGTCTACGAAGGAAGGAAGAAGGAGTTTGAACTGTTCCACTGGCAGGACACACCCGAGCCGAACAGCCTCGAAACATTCGAGCGGACGAAACTCAGATGGAACACGGCAGATGAGGAATCCGGCCGGATGCTTCGGCTTTACCGCGATCTCCTGGCACTCAGGAAGAGATATATACCGACGCTCAGAAATGACTTCAAATGCAGCAAGCACGACGGTATCATGCTTCTTGAATATGGCGGAAAGATGAGAGCGCGATTCAATCTTTCAGGGACAAACGCACGTCTTGAACATGAAGCGCACTGGAATATTGAGCTGAATTCTGAATGGAAAGAATACGGTGGGAGCTGCGGCAGAACCGACTCAGAACTCAGACCATTTTCATTCACTGTTGCCGTTCACTGATTTCTCCTTCCCCTGAGTATTGCAGCTCCCCCTGCGGCAACGGTGACTTTCTTCCAGTCCATCGGTATCGGATACCGATTCTGATTGCCCTCCTCCGAGTCTATCAGTACCTCCTGGGACGACCAGTCCTCAGGTATGGTGAATTCCACAGGCGTCTTTTCCGGATTGAATAGAAGCATCAGATCGTCTTCCAGGACCTCATCCCCCTCGTACCCGATGTCCTCTATCCCCTTCCCGTACAGCAGTGCTGCTATCGCCATTGTGCCGGAATTCCACTCTTCCTGCCCGATTTCGCCGCCGTCCGGCTTCATCCAGATTATGTCCTTCACCTGCGTTCCTGGCAGCGGGGCGCCCATGAAGAATTTCCTCCTGCGAAGCACATGGTAATTCAGCCTTATGTGTATCATAAGACGCGTAAAATCCAGCAGCCTTCTCCGTCTCTCGTCAATGTCCCAGTTGTACCAGCTGACACTGTTGTCCTGGCAGTAGGCGTTGTTGTTTCCCAGCTGAGTCCGGCCAATTTCATCGCCTCCGAGCAGCATAGGAATACCCTGGGATGTCAGCAGTGTGATGAGAAAACTCCTGATCCGCCTGGAGCGCATGTCGTTGATGCATGCGTCGTCCGTCGGACCCTCGACACCGAAATTTTCGCTTATGTTGTCGTCAGTGCCGTCCTTGCCGTCTTCCATATTTGCCTCGTTGTGTTTCCGGCTGTAGCTGACGAGGTCCAGAAGCGTGAAGCCGTCGTGCGATGTGACATAATTGATGCTTGCGTTCGGTCTCCTTCCGTCGTTGCCGTACAGATCCTGTGAGCCGGCGATGCGCGTGGCAAACTCCCCCAGGTTATGGATGTCGTTTTTCCAGTAATGTCTCACAGCATCCCTGTATTTTCCGTTCCATTCAGCCCAGAGTATCGGGAAACGGCCGACCTGATATCCGCCGGGACCTACGTCCCACGGCTCGGCAATGAGCTTGACACGGGAAATCACGGGATCCTGATGTATCACATCGAAGAAGGAGGAGAGCCGTTCGACGGCATACAGTTCACGGGCCAGTGTCGATGCAAGATCAAACCTGAATCCGTCGACGTGCATCTCGAGTATCCAGTAGCGAAGGCTGTCCATAATCAGCTGCAACGTTTGAGGATGGCGGACATTCAGGCTGTTCCCTGTTCCGGTGAAGTCGACGTAGTATCTCGGATTCTCGGGATTCAGCCTGTAATAGACAGAATTATCTATTCCCCTGAAAGAGAGCGTCGGGCCCAGATGGTTTCCCTCCGCAGTATGGTTGTAAACAACATCAAGAATGACTTCAATGTTGTTTGCGTGAAGAGCCCTTACCATTTCCTTGAATTCAACGATCTGGTGCCCTGAAGTGTCCTCGCTCGAATACCTTATGTCGGGAGCAAGAAAACCTATTGTATTGTATCCCCAGTAGTTGGAGAGACCCCTGTCCACGAGGTGTTTGGAATCGACTCTGTGATGGACAGGCATCAGTTCCACCGCCGAGATGCCCAGATCCTTGAAATAGTCAATCATCTGGGGCGAAGCAAGAGCTCTGTATGTGCCCCTCAATCGCACATCTACATCTTCCCGCAGCGCCGTAATGCCTTTCACATGCGTTTCGTAGATTACCGTTCTGTTCCACGGAAGCCGGGGATTCTTTGTGCCCTTCCAGTCAAATCCGTTGTCCGAAACAACCGATTTGGGCACGGAGGCTGCGTCGTCGTTTTTGTTGAATGAGAGGTCCCCGTTGACGTCTCCGATGTCATAGCCGAAAATATCATTATTCCAGTCTATGACGCCGCTTATTGCACGGGCATACGGATCAATGAGAAGTTTATTTCTGTTGAACCTCTGCCCGGTACCAGGATTGTAGGGGCCGTCCACCCTGAAGCCGTAAAGGTCGCCTGGCTTGATGCCGGAAACATGAATGTGCCATACGAAACCGTCCCTCTCACGGAGTTCTATCTGCTCGGTCGGCGTGCCGCTGTCGTGCCTGTTGTACAACTCGAGCGTAACGCCTGTCGCATTCTCAGAGTACAGTGCAAAATTGGCGCCGCCGTTTTCAAGCGTAACGCCCTGAGGATACGGTCTTCCAAGCTTTGTTTTCAATTACAGATACACCTGCCTTGATGTTTGCGGAGCCTCAATAGGGGCCCCCGGATGCGGCCGAAAGACGCACGAGTGCATCCAGCGGGATATGAACCCAGTCCGGCCTGTTGTTCAGTTCGTAATCAAGCTCATAAACAGCCTTCTCCACGAGGAAGAAATGCAGCACGTCTGCCATGTCTGCAAAGCGCGACGGAAGATACGGCATCGACGGCGAATAACCTTCCATGTATTTTACTGTGAAGAGTTCGGCAGCTCCGTTTCGCCAGGACTCCACCGTTTCATCCCCGGCCGGGATGCCCGCTGAACGAGCCGCCGCGCCGATTACGTAGTCAAGTGAGCGCAGCATGCCTCCGACATCCTTCAGAGGAGAATTCATGCGCCTCCGCTCCTCCGGTGGTCTCATCGGCTCGCCTTCGAAGTCTATGACAAAGAAAGATGTTCCTGCCTTCAGAATCTGACCGAGGTGGTAATCGCCGTGTATCCTCGTCGCACATACGCGCTCGTCAGAGAGCACACGGAGCGCGGAACCCGCCCGCGACAGCTTGTATTCCGCGTCCAGAATTGATAATGCAAGCTTTCTGTCCTCATCCGTCAGACCGCCCGACGATCTGCGCAGCGTCGCGCATGTTGAGTGAAGCAGCGATTCATAATTGCTCATCCACCCGTTTATGTCCTCGGCATTTACAGGAGAGGGGGTGAAAGCAGGCAGTGCGGCGCCCGACAGAGCGTTGTGCATTGACGATGTGATGCCTGCCAGGGCGGCCACGTGCTCAAAGCAGGTTTTCACGCCGTCGCCCCGTTTGAGGGCTTCTGTCAGTCTGCTTAGGAAATATGTCCAGCAGTCGCCCTCATTTTCCACATATTCGCTGAGCACACCGACAGCATGTTCTCCCCCGTTCAGGTATTCCAGCCTCCCGAGAGGCCTGGGCAACGCCCTGAAAGTGGTGTGCGCGTACAGAAACTCCGGCATCTCGTAATCGGGATTGATACCCCTGTCGATCCTCCTGTAGCTCTTGTATATTGAGTGGTTGCCTATCATTACTGAAGTGTTGCTCTGCTCCGAGGAGACAACTTTCGTTTGCACTTCAGCCGTTATCTGCATACTTGCCGTATACATCATGGAGCGCCCTGTGAGGCGTCCCTTTGCGAATACTATCGTCGCCCCTCTTTCCATCAGGAAGAGCAGCGACCGGACAAATGTGCTGTCATGGAGCGCATCGCTGAAGTGCACCTCGCTGCCGCCTGCGTGAACATGAAAGCTGAAGCCCGCACCCGCACCATGCTCATGTTCGGAGCACAGGAGGGGGACAAAGTATGTTTCGCTGCTTCCGTCGCTGTAGGCAAAACGGATGAGGGGCAGCACAAACGAGTTGCCCCCGGCCTCAAAGAATGAAAAATCCTCGAGGTCTGCGGCATCCACCGACTTCGACTTGCTCCTGAACCACCGCTGCCTGCGAATGATCTGCGAAAGCTGTTCAAGGGCGGTGTCTTCAAACTGTTTTGCGTTCAGGCGCATCGACTATTCCTCTTCATTCTCCGCCGGCTTGGTCAGACTGAACCAGAAGAACGAATGCGGCTGAAGCGTAAAGAAATATGGGAGCTCGCCGATCCTGGGAAAGGGCGCGTCCGTTATCGTTTCGACTGGTCTGAGTCCCGCGAATTCAGGGAGCTTCAACTCGAGGTATGTGGGCTTTCTGGATAGATTGAAAATGCACATCATGTTCTGTTCTCCGTACGTGCGCACGTATGAGAGGACCTTCCTGTTCCTGTGCTCCAGAAAACGTATATCGCCTCTTCCGAGCACCTGGCTGTACCGGCGCCTGATCTTCAGCATACGTCTCATCCACTGCAGAAGGGATGTGGGCAGCCTGTTTTCCGATTCGACATTCACGCTCTCGTAATGGTAATTGGGACTAATGACCGGAGGCGTGTACAGCTGCTCTGCATCGCATCTGGAAAAACCCGCATTCCTGTCATAGGACCACTGCATCGGCGTCCTGACGCCGTTCCTGTCGCCGAGATATATGTTGTCTCCCATGCCTATTTCATCGCCGTAATAAAGTACTGGCGATCCGGGCAGCGACAGAATGAGGGCGTGCATGAGCTCTATGGCTTGCCTGTCGTTGTCAAGAAGTGGCGCAAGTCTTCTCCTGATGCCAAGGTTCAGGCGCATCTTCGGATGTTTCGCATATTCGCTGTACATTATGTCACGCTCCTCGTCGGTAACCATTTCAAGCGTAAGTTCATCGTGATTCCTGAGAAATATTCCCCAGTCGCACTTATCGGGTATGGGCAAAATCTGTTTGATTATGTTGATTATAGGGAAAGAGTCCTCCTTTGCAAGCGATATGAACATCCTCGGCATGAGGGGGAAATTGAATGCCATGTGAAACTCATCCTGATCTCCGAAATACGTCTTTGTTTCGGTGATCCACTGGTTTGCCTCGGCTAGCAGAATGCATCCAGGAAATTCGCTGTCAAGCATCTTCCTGACTTCTTTGAAGTATGCGTGCGTTTCGGGGAGGTTTTCGCAGCTTGTTCCCTCGCGTTCAAAGAGATATGGCACGGCGTCACACCTGAAGCCGTCAAGCCCGAATCGAAGCCAGTAACGCATGACGTTCTTCATCTCCTCCCGGACCTCGGGATTGTCGTAATTCAGATCGGGCTGGTTGCTGTAGAATCTGTGCCAGTAGTACTGCTTCGATCTCGGCTCCCACGCCCAGTTCGAAATTTCCGTATCGACGAATATGATGCGCGCCTTGCTGTACTCTGTGCCTGTTTCGCTCCAGACGAACCAGTTCCTTTTCGGTGAATCCCTGCTTGAGACTGCCTCCCTGAACCACGAACATTGATCGGAGCAATGATTCAGAACGAGATCAGCTATGACGCGTATACCTTTGGAGTGCGCCTCGCTGACCAGATTCCTGAAATCATCCGTCGTGCCGTATTCAGGCTGCACCGAATAGAAGTCGGATATGTCGTAGCCGTCATCCTTCATCGGCGATTTGTAGAACGGAAGGAGCCAGATGCAGTCGACGCCGAGGTCGCGCAGATAATCCAGTTTCATCCGCACGCCGTTTATATCTCCGATGCCGTCGCCGTCGGAATCGTAGAACGACTTTACAGGCAGCTCATAGAATATTGCGTCCCTGAACCACAGATTGTCCGTCATAGTTATTGCACGACCTTAAACACGTGTGCCGATGCCTCTCCGGGCACCAGCCTGACGAGATTGTTTTCGCCATGCCATGTATAAACATCACCCGAAAGCAAATCTTCCACCCTGTAGTTTTCGGGCGAGGCTACACCAAGCTCAGAAAGAGGCACACGCAGGAGTGTTTCCTGCGCCTCAAAGGGATTCACATTCGCAACGACCATAAGCACATTATCGCCACGGACCGATGTTCTTGTGTAACAGACGAGATTCGGATTGCCGGCGGGATGGAAACGGATGTTGCCGAACTCCTGGAGCGCTGCGTTCTCTCGCCTTATTTCATTCAACTTCGCAATATACGCCTTTATGTTGCCGGGGCTGTTCCAGTCCCTCGTCCTGATCTCATATTTTTCGGAATTCCTGTATTCCTCTTTTCCCGGCAGCGCATCGTTTTCACAGAGCTCGTAGCCGCTGTAAATTCCCCACAGCGGGGATAGCGTTGCGGCAAGAAGGGCCCTGATGATGAAGGCATTCCTTCCCCCGGTCTGGAGGACGAAGGGAAGGATGTCCGGCGTGTTTGTGAAAAGCATCGGCCGGAAGAAATTTGAAATTCCGGGCGCTGAAATCTCGCTGAAATACTGCTCCAGTTCGAAATTGAAATTTTTCCATGTGAAGTATGTGTAAGACTGCGAAAAACCAATCTTCGAAAGTTCATACATCACGTTCGGTTTAGTGAATGCTTCAGAGAGGAATATCACGTCCTGGTGTTTCTTCCTCAACTCCGCTATGACCCACTTCCAGAATGAGAACGGTTTGGTGTGAGGGTTGTCAACCCTGAAGGTTTTTATTCCTGCATCAATCCAGAATTCGAAGATGCTCCTGAGTTCTTCCCACAGCGCCTTCCTGTTTTCATTCTCAAAATCCAGTGGATAAATGTCGTAATATTTCTTTGGCGGGTTTTCCGCATACCTTATCGAGCCGTCGGGCCTGTGATAAAACCACTCCGGATGCTCTTTCACGTAAGGATGATCGGGAGAGCATTGAAAGGCAATATCCAGCGCAATTTCAATGTTCATGGATTTCGCCTTTATGATCAGATGCCTGAAGTCCTCAATGGTTCCGAGTTCGCTGTGTATCGACTTGTGCCCGCCCTGCTCGTTTCCGATCGCCCACGGACTTCCCGGTTCGTCCGGTCCAGGGGAAGGTCCGCCGTCCTTTCCGCGCCTGCCCGTTCTTCCGATAGGGTGAATGGGAGGAAGGTAGATGACATCGAAGCCCATCGCGGCAATGTCCGGAAGCCGTCTTTCACAATCCGCAAACGTGCCTGACCTGCCGGGCACCGTTCCCTGCGATCTCGGGAAGAGCTCATACCAGCTGGCAAAGCCGGCTATTGTTCTGTCCACATATATCTCCAGTTCCTGCTCGAGACGCGTGGTGCTCCTCTTCTGGAAGGACGCGGCAAGCAGGAGGACGGATTTGCTTCCTGCAAAGACAACGGCATCGTCGCCTGTCAGTTTTTCCAGCCTGTCGGCTGCCTCTGACAGTGATTGGCCGCTGCTCCCCGCATTCACGGACATGGCGCGCAGCATCCTGGCACCTATCCTGATGTCTTGGGATATGTCATCATGTGCCGCGTGCCATCTATTCAGCCTGTCCAGCCATGTTGAATAGTGATCACGCCATGCTTCAATGGTGAACTGGAACAGGCCGCAGGCATCCAACGTGAAATGTCCGCTCCACCTGTCATTGCCGAGATGCACCATCGATGCCCTCTTCCAGGAATTCTGTCCCTTTCTCCTGTAGAGCACATCGGCAGCAAGCAAGTCTGTTCCGTGGGAAAATATATCCGCACTGACGACGACAGTGTCGCCCACCTTGCGCTTCGCCGGATGACTGCCGCAATCAATCTCCGGATCCACGTTTTCAATAACAATAGTTTCGGCCTCAGACATCACATCACCAGCTCACACATATTCCAGCACCAGAGCGCCCAGCGGGGGCAGCGTCAGTGAAAGCGACTGCTGCCGTCCATGTGACGGAAATTCGCCGGAGACGACACCGCCGAGATTCCCTACTCCGCTGCCTCCGTAATGAGACGAATCGGAATTGAGTACTTCCATGTACTTTCCCTTCCACGGAGCGCCGATCAGGTAATTGTAACGCGGGACAGGCGTCATGTTGTAGACAAAAATGAGGCTGTTCCTTCTGTCCTCTGCATGCCGTATGAAACACAACACGCTGTTATCTGTATCGCTGAAATCTATCCACTCGAAACCGCGTGGATCGTTGTCGAGCGAGTGCAGCTGCCCGTATGTCGTGTAAAGCGTGTTCAGGTCGCGGACAAAAAGAAGGAGTTTCCTGTGCATATCATGAGTTAGCAGGGTCCAGTCAAGACCGGATGTTTCGCTCCATTCGCTCCACTGGCCGAACTCATCTCCCATGAAGAGCAGTTTCTTTCCTGGACTGCCGAACATGTAGGCATAGCAAAGCCGTAGGTTGGCAAACTTCTGCCAGACGTCACCGGGCATCTTGCCTATCATGGGCGATTTTCCGTGAACCACTTCATCATGCGAAAATGGTAGTATGAATTTTTCGCTGAATGCATACCATATTGAAAATGAGAGATTGTGCTGATGGTATTTTCTGTGAACAGGTTCCTTGCTGAAATACTCAAGCGTGTCGTGCATCCATCCCATGTTCCACTTGAAATCAAACCCGAGGCCCCCGGATGCCTGGGACTCGGTAACTCCGGGCCACGCGGTCGACTCCTCGGCTACAGTGAAGACGCCGGGGAATTTATCGTGTATGACACTGTTGAGTCCTCTGAGAAAATCTATAGCCTCTATATTCTCCCTTCCGCCGTACTTGTTGGGTAACCACTCCCCCTTCTTTCTTGAGTAGTCGAGATAGAGCATGGACGATACGGCATCTATTCTGATGCCGTCTGCATGGTATCTTTCGAGCCAGAAGAGCGCGCTGGATGTGAGGAAATTCCTGACTTCATTGCGCCCGTAGTTGAATATGCTTGTTCCCCAGTCCGGGTGCCTTCCCCTTCTCGGATCTTCATGGTCGAAGAGATGAGTGCCGTCGAACATGGACAGGCCGTGTTCGTCGTCCGGAAAGTGTGCCGGGACCCAGTCCAGTATGACGCCAATGCCGTTTCTGTGACATTCGTTGATGAACCACATGAGGTCTTCCGGACTCCCGTTTCTAGCGGTAGGTGAATAGTGACTGACAACCTGATAACCCCACGAGGCATCAAGGGGGTGCTCCATTACAGGCATGAGCTCAATGTGCGTAAAACCAAGGTGCTTCACATGCTCGATGAGCTCTTTCCCTGTCTCCCTGTAGTTGAAAAATGAACCGTCCGGCTTTCTCTTCCACGACGAGAAATGGGCCTCATAGATCGAGAGCGGTGCAGAGAGAATGCCGGCAGAGCTTCTTGAGGATATCCATTCCTGATCGCTCCACTCGTAAGCCAGTTCCGTAACAACAGACCCTGTCCGCGGCCTCAATTCCGTTTTGAAGGCATATGGATCTGATTTTATCCTTACCTTTCCGTCGACGGCTGATTTTACGGCGAACTTGTATACCTCACCTGCCACTATCCCTGGGACAAAAAGCTCCCATAAACCGGAAAGACGTACGTTGGACATTGGATGCATGCCGACACTCCAGTGGTTGAAATTACCTATGACCGAGACTGCGACAGCATTTGGAGCCCAGACGGCGAAACGGACACCGCGCACGCCGTTCCGTTCGCGTATATGTGCGCCAAGCATTTCATGGCTGAAGAGAAGCTCCCCTTTCTCGAAAAGATAAATGTCGAAGTCTGTAAGCTCGGGCTGGAAGGAGTAGGGATCGTGCCTTCTGTGCGTATAACCTGATGCGTCGACAAAGCACACTACAAACCCGGGTGCAGGAGCGGTTTCCTTCACTTCCGCCGTAAAGAAGCCTGAGACGCTGTCCCTGTCAAGATCGACTATCTTCGCGCCGTCGCTGTCTTCAAGCCATGCGCTGACTGCGAGCGGCAGGAAGCATATCACCTGGTGCGTACCTTTCCCTGAATCATGCACGCCGAGAATGCTGAGGGGGCCGCATTCCTCAAAGCCTGCTATTCTCTGAAAGTCAGATCTTGCCAAATCCTATCACTTAACCGTTCTGTATTTCTGAATTGCCGGCAGTTTCGGACTGACGCTGCCCGGCTTCAGACGGAGCATGATGCCTGATACGCTCCTTTGAACGCGTATGAACTGAAAACTAACCTTAAACCTGACGGAATGATTCGACGATAGAGACATCGAGCCGAAGCTGAAGGAGCCCGACTCCCGATTGACAGAAGTATGCGCCGGCCTGCAATTCAAAATCAATGAGCCGTGAATCGTGCACAAAAAGGCTCCAAAGGTTAAAATAAGGATTACGTATCGACGGACTGTAAGAGTTGAATATGCGAGGGTCGACCAGAATAAATGATCGGTTTTGTTCAGTTGGTAGTGCTCGTCTCAGTGCTATCCGCAGGACTGTTGCTTGCCCGGCTGCTGGCGCCATACATAGCCCATGTCTATTCTTACGACACGCCGGGCCGACTTGACCGATTTTTCCTTCCTGTCGAGAACGCCATCTACAGGCTCTGCGGCATAAAACATGACCGTGCCATGGGATGGAAGGAATATTTCACCGCAATGTTCGTGCTCAATGGGATGATGGCACTCATCTCATTTCTCGTACTGATATTCCAGAACAGCCTTCCGCTGGATCCACAAGGTTTTCCCGGCGTGAGATGGGATCTCGCGCTCAACACTGCGATGTCGATTTCGTCAAACACGAATCTTCAGCATTACGACGGAGGGAGTACGCTTTCCTATCTGAGCCAGATGGTTGCGATCCAGTTCCTCCAGTTCACTTCCGCCGCAACAGGACTTGCTGTGGCAGTTGCTGTAATACGCGGCTTCGCCGGTAAGGCCCGAACAAAGAACGGGCTTGGAAACTTCTATGTGGATTTCACCAGATCGCTCACAAGAATACTGTTGCCGTTGTCGTTTATTGCAGCACTTGTGTTAGTCTATCTGGGCGTTCCTCAGTCGTTGAACGGATACACCGCAGTCACAACGATACAGGGTGCCCAGCAGCTTATCAAGATCGGTCCCGTCGCTTCTCTCGTATCGATTATGCAGATAGGAACCAACGGAGGAGGATATTATGGTGCAAATTCGGCATATCCACTCCAGAATCCCAGTCAGGTCTCAGACCTGTTGGAGATGATTCTTATGCTGCTCATTCCGACAGCCATGCCGTTCGTCTATGGCGAGATGCTCGGAAAGAAGAGCAGGAGGGAGGGAACGAGCATACTCGTGGCAGCATACGCACTGTTCATGCTCGATCTGGCAATTGCGCTCTATCCCCCGGAAGCGATCGGGCCCGGGATGGAAGTGAGATTCGGCGGTTTCGCGCCAGTGTTCTGGACTGTGATCACCACGGCTGTAACGACAGGATCAGTCAATGCGTCCCTATCGGCGTTCAATCCGCTTGTAATTGTTTCGGCATTCATGGGCATGTTGATACAGGCGACGCCGGGTGGTATCGGCGTGGGGCTGATGTACATGCTCATGTATGTGATCATAACCGTTTTCATAGTCGGTCTGATGTCAGGAAGGACTCCGGAATACCTGGGAATGAAGATAAAGGCGGGGGACATCAAACTCGCAGTCATAGGTTTTCTTGTGCATCCGGCCATCATACTCGTGCCGACTGTCCTTGCATATGCGACGAGGGCAACAAATGCAATAGGTCTAGGAACGGGTTCGATTTCGTTCACCGAAGTGCTATACGAGTTCACGTCGGCGGCGGCTAACAACGGTTCAGATTTTCTGGGCACCGCTGCCAATACTGTCTTCTTCAATGTGTCCACGGCACTGGTGATGTGGACTGGCAGATTCGCGCCGATTGCGGTCATGCTGGCAATTGCAGGTTCCATGTATTCCAGGGAAAGGGGACCAGCGGATGGCGTGGGCATAAAGACGGACAGCCTGACATTCGCATTCGTCCTATTTGCCACAATACTGATTGTAGTGGTGCTCACGTTTTTCCCGTTCCTTGCACTTGGACCGCTACTCGAATTCCTCAGGGGGCATGTGAATGGATTCTGATATCCAGCCGATCGCAAGCGCAAACTCCGATTCTGAGGAGGATAAGAGAGCGGAGGACGAAACACCTGTGGAAGAGAGGTGGAAGCTGTCGACAGTTCTCAAGGACTCTGTCCTGCGTTTGAGCCCCACCAGACTCAAATCGAATCCCGTCATGTTCGTCGTTGAGCTGACGTTTTTTGTTGTAGCGGCCATGGCCGTATTTCCGGGAGCGTTTTATCCTGTAGCACACACGAGCGAGCAGACGTTCTATGTCGAAGTGGCATTCCTGCTTCTGCTCACCGTATGGTTCAGCACGCTGTCCGATGCACTTGCAGAAGCGCAGGCCGAAAACACGGCGAAGAGCCTTAGGAGACTGGAAAGCACGGTGATGGCAAAGAAGATTGTCGTGAGTAAACCGCCGGAAACTGGCAGTTCTACGACAGAGACAGTGAAGCCGACGCCCTCCACAGAGTTGTGCAAAGGAGACATCGTGATCATCGAGAAGGGAGACATAGTGCCGACGGATGCGGAAGTCATCGAAGGCATTGCCATGGTTGACGAATCTCTCATGACTGGCGAATCGACGGCGGTGAGAAAGGCTACCGGCGATACACTGATTGGCGGATCGACTGTCGTGAGCGACATTCTGAAAGCGCGCATAACGGTGAATCCCGAAGAGAGCTTCATCAACCAGATGATAAAACTGGTCGAATCATCAAAGAGGCCTAAAACGCCCAATGAGCAGGCGCTAACAATCTTGCTCATAGGACTCACAGCCATATTCACTATCATAGTGCTGGCGCTGCTTGGAATCTCTATAGAGCTTGGATTGGGTGTCGATCTTTCTGTCCTGATAGCGCTGTACGTCTGTCTTCTGCCGACGACGATAGGAGCGCTACTGCCCGCGATAGGAATTTCTGGCATTTCAAGACTCTATGCCAGGAAGATCATAGCCAAATCAGGCAGGGCGATAGAAACGGCCGGCGACGTGGACACGATTATGCTCGACAAGACAGGCACCATAACCATCGGCAACAGAAGAGCCGTGCAGTTCATACCCTTCGGGGGGCACACCGAAAAGGAGCTGGGAGAGGCGTCGTTCCTCGCATCATGGGGAGACGACACTCCCGAGGGCAGGAGCATCATAGACCTCGCCTACCAGAAGGGATTCATACCGCAGGAAGTCGGTTCGCTCTCCGGCTCCAGCTACTATGAGTTTTCAGCAGTATCAAGAACAAGCGGCACACACATGAGCGAAGGTTCTCAGTCCTTCCATCTAAAGAGCGGGAAGGTGCTCAAACAGCGCGGAAGGCCCAAACGAAAGTTTCTGGATGCAGAGAATCCGGAACTGAAGATAGACGACATGGACATTATCAAGGGAGCTCCAGATGCAATGAAGGCCGGGATGAACATCGTACCGGAGGAATACGATGCTCTGACGAATTCAGTCTCATCCGCGGGTGATACGGCAATAGCGGTTACAAGAAACAGGGAAGCCCTGGGCGTCATAAGACTGAAGGATGTTCTGAAGCCCGGTATGAAGGGCAGGATAAATGCGCTCAAGTCAATGGGAATTAAACCTGTGATGATTACCGGCGACCATCCTGTCACAGCAAAGAGCATTGCGGCGGAAGTGGGTATCGATGACTATGTGCCTCAGGCCAAACCAGAGGACAAATATCAGAAGGTAATAGAGGAGCGCAACCAGCACAGAATAGTGGCCATGATTGGGGACGGTTCAAACGATGCGCCCGCACTGGCCATAGCAGATGTGGGTCTTGCCATGAACTCTGGAACCGCGGCAGCGAAGGAGGCTGCAAACATGGTGGATCTCGAATCTGATCCGTCCAAGATCATCGAAGCGGTGATGGTGGGAAAGCAGCTGCTCATGACGCGCGGTGCGGTGACTACGTTCAGCATAGCCAATGACGTTGCAAAGTATTTTGCAATTGTGCCCGTCATGTTCGCGACGATTCCCACCCTGCATGCGCTGAACATACTCAACCTTGGCATTCACACTGCAGTGCTCTCCGCACTCATATTCAATGCAGTCATCATACCCTTGCTGATACCGCTGGCAATGCGCGGGGTTTCGTTCAAACCGGCCAGCGCAATGTCGCTCTTTCTGAAGAACGCAATCACATACGGCATAGGCGGTGTTTTGATTCCGTTTGCCGGCATCAAACTGATAGACATCGCGCTTGGCCTGATCATGCGAAGGTGATATGATTGACAAGGAGATTGAATAAGTGACAGTTAAGGAGTTGGCGATGACTTGCGCCAGACTGGCAGTAATTTTTGCCGTAGTATGCGGTCTCATCTTTCCGCTCGTAATTACTGGCATAGCACAGATTGCCATGCCTTATCAGGCAAACGGGGAAATAGTGAACATCAACGGAAAACCTGTGGGTTCTGAGCTTATAACCCAGTCGTTCACATCACCGCTCTTCTTCCATCCGAGAAACAATTCCGCTTCAGGGGTAGATCCGGACATCACGCTGAGCAGTGCGTATGCGCAGGTGCCGAGAATAAACAACTCAACACATATACCGATAGCGTCGCTGAAAGCGATAATCAAAGATAACATCAGGTGGACATACTGGATTGCCGGAACGCCTTACGTCAACGTGCTCAGACTCAACATATTGCTGATGGAGAATTATCCGCAGGTCTATAGCGCATTCCTCGCATGATTCAGTGTGACACGGACGGTCTGGACCTTGGATACATACATATACTTAAGAATCTCATCGAACGGGAGAATGCGGTGATTTGATTGACCAAGCGATTACTTGCAATGGTTAACATCTTCGTGGAATCGCCCCTGCTAGACAATGTTGTTGCTGAGCTTGCAAGCCTTCCCAGCGTCGAGGAACTCTATGAAGTTACCGGAGAGTTTGACATAGTTTCAGTCATTGCGTGTTCGGACATAGAGGAATTCAGGGAAATACTCAAGAACAAGATTATGAAGATAAACGGAGTGAAGAGCACTGTCACATCCATGGTTCTTCACACGCACAAGGGTCCGAGACACGAGAATGGGGAAACAAAGCAGTGATACCATCCCTGCATGAATACGGTGCTTTCTCGGTTCCGGGGCGGTCCGTTCCCTGACGGTACAGCAAGAGAAATATCAGTGGTCCGATGGTTTCGAATTCTTGAAAACCAAAGGCTATAAGGCGAACGCAGATTACACGGGGTTGCAGCCTGGCCGGGTATCAAAAAGAGTTCAATGAATCACCCTGTCCTTTCAATAATTAGCCAGACAGTAACAATTGTCGCGCCGTTCTTCATCCTTGACCGGACGAGGCGTTTGAACAAAATCAGACAGGCCTTAAAACCGGAATTCCGCTCCAGCATATGAAAAACTTCAATGGGTAAAGTGAAAAAATGTTTGGGGGCATCTGCGGCCGTCACAGCAGATGCTCTGCAGACAACATCTGATGAGAAATCACGTTTCCGTCACTTCTCATCCTTCTTTCCGGGTTTGCCCATCATGCCGCTCTTCTTTGCAATCATGGCTATGACGGCAACAGCGATTATTGCTATTACCACTATAACCACAATGAAGTAGAACAGGTTGGTCGATGTTATCGGGGGGTAGACCTGCGTGAACTTGAGTGCAAGTGTCGATGAGCTGGAGACGGTCACAGACTGGGTGATCTTCTGTGATACAGGTGTTAGATCGTATGTCGTTGAAAACGACGCTGTGACGGAGTATGTGCCGCCCGCAAGCTCAAATGTTGCATAGCCGCTGCTGTCCGTGACTGCGGAAAGGAATGTTCCCGTCGAATTGCTGAATACATTGACGACTACATTGCCTAACGGTGATCCGTCAGCCGAGAGCGCCCTGACGGTCATGGTGTAGATGCTGCTGTTGAGCACCATTGCCGGCGCAGTGGGGTTGTTAAGCACAACATTGCTGTTGTCATAAACGAGTATTCCCTTCCAGTAGACGGAAACTGCGTATGTGCCGTAGGGTATGACCGACGATGCTGCGCCCGAAGCGTCGGTTGTGTTGAAACCCAGATCTATGCCCGTTGTGGAATTGACTATGAGTATGTTCGCAGTGGCCACGGGTGTCCCCGACGCACTGACAACCTTGAATGACTGGGTGTATGCATGGACATTGACGGGCACGTTTCCGTTACTGTTGATGTCAATGCTTCCATTGAATATCACACTGCTGTGCCATACGACGACGGTGGGGTAGTTGCCTCCGGCCATTTCGGAGAGAGGGTATGCGCCGCTGCTTCCTGTGACCAGCAAAGGCAGCTGAGTTCCATTCGGCGAGGTCATGTAAACGAACGCGTTGGAGAGAGGCAATCCAGACTGACTCTCGAATATGTACGAGGGGGAATAGACATTCGATTTAAGCGTGAACGAGCTGCTTGTATTGTTCACCGTTACTGCAAACGATCCGACATTGATAGACTGCCAGAATACTTGCACAGTGTAGTTTCCGCCAAACAGAGATATGCCTGCCACACCGCTGCCGTTTGTGCGGTTCGATGCAATGAATGAGACAGAGTAGTATGCACGAACTGTTGCACCGCTGAGCGCGTGTCCCTGAGAGTCCTGGACTGTAAACAGCGCGCGAACCGGGGGCAGACCGATAAAGAGCTGCATGCTGCCGTAGGCATTTCTACCATATACGACTCCCAGTGAGTTGATGTAATTGTGCATGGTATTGTCTGTGCCGTTAACAGTTATAGTGTAGTCACCGGGAGAGAAACTGCTGTAGTTAAATGTAAATTTGTAAGTCATCAAGTAGCTGTCGACGGCGAAAACAGTTGCGTTTGTCATAACACCGCTCAAGAGCGTTCCACTTGAGTTTCCTATGGAGTACTGCACTGGCCAAGACGAGAAATCATAAGCACCTAGAGGGTCTGTCAGGTTAGCATATACACTAACACTCTTGTTGGTTGCGTTAGGTGACAGCGAATAGACTCTTGCTCCAGAACTGTTCAAAGCGTACATACTTCCAACTTCGAGATAGGAAGAAACAGAGAGAACAGCTTGAGAATCGTAATATGTCCCACTAACGTGCCCCCAGAGGACGTTGTAAATCTGACTCGTTCCTCCGCTAACCACAATCGAGACAGAGAGACTATAGTTGGCTGCCAAAGTCAGGTCCAGTGTTGGACCGGTAACGCGAATCAGTGTTGGACCGGAGCCTGGATAAGTCTTTGTTGTGGAAGTCGCGGGGCCGGTTGCAATAAGCGTTGATGTACCTCCCGGAGCATCAAGATACAGTGACATGGTGATATGACCGGATGTCGGAGCAGAGCCGTTCTGTTCCATATAGAGAAATGTGTACATGGTGCCGTTCAACTGCAGTGGACCTGCCAGTTGAGGATACATGGTGAAGTTGATCGACAGATAATGCGTCGATGAAATATTGTCTCCCGTATTGGCATACTGAGCTACGGAGTCATTCCACGTATTCGCTATGTGCAGGTGCGGAACGCCGCCGACGGTGACAGGGGACGACAGATTGTGGAAGTACATGGTCAGGTTTGTAGGCGTGGGCGGGGAACCTGAATATGGCACCGCCAGTGCGGGCACGGAAGCGCCCTGAAGCACCATTACGGCGGAAAGTATCAACAAAGCAGTCAATAATACACTCTTAATCGTCGAACCGAAACTCGTCATAATTCTCAGCATAATTTTGCTGCGATTAGTATATAAAACACAGTTCACGACTTCCTTTATTCGATACTTGTTAAAGCCAGACTGCAACAACTGTGCCGCGGTTAAGTGTCTAACGGAGAAGCCTGAAAAAACTTGTAACGCCTGCTGGCTAATGCTGCACTTTCCCTTTTCTGAAGAGGAGCGAAATATTGTGGGTTATCAGTCTCTTCCCGGACGGCGTTTTCCTGCACCTGAAGTCCTCCTCCCAGTCAACTGCTGAGAAAGGAGCGAAGAATTCAATGAGTTCAGGTCTTGAAAAATATGAACTTCGATGGCCCTCTGTATCCTCTTTACCAAAAGCGGCACTGCGCGCCCGGGTGTCGAATGGTCCCCTTGCGTCGATAATGAGTATGCCACCTTCCCTGAGCACGCTCAAGCAAGAGGCGGAGAAAAGTGATATTTCCCGGGCAGAATATCCATCCAGGACCTGCCTGGATGTGACGATGTCGAAACATCCGGGAATGAACGGCATGTTGAGCATATCGCCGCAGATCCTGATGATGCTGTCATTGTGAGACAGAAGTGCATCCATACAGAAGTCCAGACCCATCACCTCGATCGCGTTCTCACGCAGTTCCGGCATGGCGAGCAGGTGCCTCATGGATCGCCCTGTTCCGCAGCCCGCATCCAGCAGCCTCGAACCCTGTTTGCAGTAGCGAACTATCATGCGCGAAGAGAAGTCAGAAAGGGGACAGCCGCCTATGTTCATTCCGGCTGAATAGAGGGCTTTCCATCGCGATGCCACATGTGCCCTGTTTTCAGTAGTTCTGTTCCAGTCCACAATATCACCGGGCCCGAAGCAGTGCACTTCGTTCATTTCCTTACGAGGAGGAGTATATCCCCGACCTGCAGAGCATCCGCCTCGGTTCCGTCGACAATGTACGATGTGGTGAGCTGAAAGGCCTCCTTCTCCAGTGATGTGCCGCCCAGCGTAATGCTGCCGTCCTCGTTGAGCGACAGTGCTGCAGGATCGAGTGCCTTCAGGGCATCGGTTATTGCCTTCGCCTTCTCCCTGTATCTGGGACCTATGTACTGATAATTGGGCTTGATGGCCGTGACGGCTCTCCTGTAGCTTCCAGCCGTTCCGAAACTGACTTTGGCGGCTCTGCACGCACTCGCTATGTCGACTGCGGCTGTTTTAAGCTCATCCGGGAAGTGCAGCACTGTGATCTGTGATATCGGACCGTTGAAACTGTTCTTTGCACGCCAGTCTCTAAGGGCATGGACGATCCTGACTGCCGTCCTGCCTGTGTCAGTAGCTTCGATCTCGGGTGGAAGCGGTTCGGGCCAGCTGCACAGATGTATGCTCTTTTCCTCCGTTTTGAAAAATTCCTGATACACTGCTTCGCTTACGTGAGGCAGGAGCGGCGCAAGCATCTTCACTATGCCCTGGGAGATGGTCCGGAGGACCCATATTGCCGCACGATCCCCGTCCTTTGCACGCTGTTTCGCCATCTCCACATAATCATCGGCGAAATCGTGCCATGCAAACCCCTCTATGGCCCTCATGGCCCTGTCGAACTCATACGTTTCCATGAACGCTGTTGCGTCCCTCACCGCGTCACTGTACAGCGAAATTATCCACGAGTCTACAGGACCCGCGGAGCGGGGCATGGCCTTGTCCTTTATCTCAAAGGATGAACAGAATCTGGCAATGTTCCATATCTTGTTGCACAGCCTCTGTCCATGGACCACGTCCTTTTCCCTGAATGCCTGATCGGTTCCGAGACTGCATGTCGCAGCAAAATACCTGAGAGCGTCCGCGCCGTATTTTTTCATAATAGGCACAGGGTCAATCATGTTGCCGAGATGCGTGTGCATCGGCGTCTTGTCCGGCGCCATGATAAAGCCCGTGATCATTATGTCATTCCAGGGGATTTCGTCGAGCAGCAGATGAGATCGAAGTATCGTGTAGTATGCCCATGTCCTTATGATCTCGTGCGCCTGACCCCTCAGGCTCATCGGGAAGAGATGCGAAAAGAGCTTCTCATCTCTTTCCCAGAAGGTGTTGTACAGCACGCTCACGCTCGAATCCATCCACGTGTCAAACACGTCTGTGCTGCCCTTCAGTTCTGACCCGCACCGAGGACAGGGGCCCGGGGGAGGCATTTCAAGAGGGTCGATATAACACTGGTTCTCAGTTGCAGGCACAACGTGCCCGCACCCTGCGCATTCCCAGATAGGCAGGGGAGTCGCGAACAGCCGCTGTCTGGATATGACCCAGTCCCAGGTGAGTGAATCTGCCCAGTCCCTGAGCCGCTGCTTCATGAACTCCGGAAACCACCGTATCTCCCTGGCCTTCTCCATGATCTCCTCTTTGAAAGACACCGACTTCAGGAACCACTGCCTCGTTTCAATAATCTCGACAGGAGTTGCGCAACGCCAGCACACTCCCACGCTCTGATCGAATGTTTCTGTTTTAAGCAGAAGACCCTTCTCAGTCAGTGCGGCGACCATGGTCTTCCTTGCATCGATTGTGTTACTGCCGGAAAGGAAGCCAGCAACGTCATTCATGTTTCCCATGTCGTCTATGATGACGCTGACCGGCAGCTTGTGTTTGAGTATCCACTCGGCATCCTCTTTGTCGCCGTAAGAGCAGACCATTACTGCGCCGGTGCCGAACGCCATATCCACCTTGCCGTCTTCAAGCAGAGGCACCTCCCTGTCATAGATCGGCAGAACTGCGGTTCTGCCGGCGAGTGCTGAATGCCTGCTGTCATCTCCGTTGAACAGAACAGCCTGGCATGCGCCTATGAGCTCCGGCCTGCTGGTGGCGATTGTAACATGTCCGCCATCCTTGAGCGGGAATTTTATATGATGCAGTATGGCCTTTCGTTCCTCTCTCTCCACCTCGGCATCCGCCAGTGACGTATTGCAGTGAACGCACCAGTTCACGGGAAAGGTGCCGCGATAGGCAAGACCCTTGTCAAGCATGCGCAGAAATGTAATCTGTGTGATGCGCCTGTACGCCGGCGCATCGGTCTGGTAATAGATGCTCGGGTCAAGGCTCATGCCGAGCATCTCAAATTGCATGGTCATCGTGTCTATGAACTGATGCGCATATTCTGAACACAGGCGAAGGTAGGTCTTTCGGTCCACGCTGAACTTTGTAATTCCGTGTTTCTTCTCTGTCGCAGTCTCAACGGGCATTCCGTTTGTGTCGAAACAGAGAGGGAAAAAGACATTGTAGCCGCGCATCCTGCGGTATCTTGCGGCAAAATCCAGCATCGGATATCCTGTTGCATGGCCAAGATGAAGCGCACCCGAGGTATAGCGCGGAGGGGTGTCAATGCTGTAAACCTCTCTTTTCGATGAAGGGTCGAAGCGGTAAATGTTCCACTCCTTCCACTTCTGTTGCCATTCGGGTTCTGAGACCGTATGGTCATACGCAGACATCTGACAGTCTGAAGCAGGATAGCATAAAAATACATTGCTGACGGAGGCATTGAGCATGGGCGAGAAACAAACGGAAGATTCATTACACTTTTTCAGTCGCCAACGCCAGCGGTTACCGCCACTATTACGGCGTTATATTCAAATAATACGCGTATCTAGCGCCGTACGGTGAACATTCCTGGCATCTGCTGAAATAGCGGCCTTAGTGGCAGCATTCGTCATCAGTTTCAGGGAAGCACTCGAGGCGTCACTCGTCGTCATCGTTCTTTCCGGATATCTGGCGGCAGTCGACCCTAAGCGCATCCCGTACGTATACGCAGGTGTGGCCGCAGGCATTGCAGTTTCGGTACTGCTGGCAGCAGCATTTGGTTATCTCTACGCTGCGTTCGGTGACTATTTTGAAGCGCTGATGGGCATATTTGCCGTCGCAGTGCTAACATACATGATACTTTT
This sequence comes from Candidatus Sysuiplasma acidicola, assembly GCA_019721035.1. Classification (NCBI taxonomy): domain Archaea; kingdom Methanobacteriati; phylum Thermoplasmatota; class Thermoplasmata; order Candidatus Sysuiplasmatales; family Candidatus Sysuiplasmataceae; genus Candidatus Sysuiplasma; species Candidatus Sysuiplasma acidicola. The sequence continues at coordinate 64,728 of JAHEAA010000001.1, read as the reverse complement.
CATGAAAAAGCACTCTAGGTCGATGCGTGTATCAATTGAGCGGAAACTGGAGAAAAACATACAAAGTCATGGCTTTCCGGCCATTTTTTTCATCAGTTTCACCACTGTGCTCAGAGAGGGTGTAGAGGCAGTAATATTCATTGCACCGTTCATCTTCATATCCGAGACAGGAAGTGCAATAGGTGCCGCAGGGGGAATCGCAGCCGTTTCCATTCTATTCGTCGCGCTCAACAGCATGACGCGCAAGATGGACATAGGAACGGTCTTCAGATGGACGTCCCTGGCGCTGATTATTTTTGCATCCGCCATACTTTCGATTGTTATACACAACCTTGAGCAGGTGGGACTGATCCCGGCAGCAAGCATCCTGCTTAGATACAGAGACACCGGATATGCGTCATCGATACTGCATTCCATGCTGACGCTGCTGATCGGATTCGACGGAACCGCCTACACACTTGCACAGCTCGTAGCCTATCTCATACTTCTCGTGACGCTGCTCGTCTATTTCTTCAAGTCGGGCGAGGCGGAACATGTTCCAGCGGCGCAGAAAATCACCCATATCGACGACAGGTGATATCACTCGTAGACAGGATGGCCCAGATGCCCTGTGTTCCTCAATTCAAGCAGATCATCAAATAACTCCTTCGCCACCTTTATCACTTCATCAAATGCAAGCTGTGCCATCTTCCTGATTTCCCACTGTGCGCTCACATCAAGGCGCATTATGAAGAAGTGTCTAAGCGATCTGGCGTTTGTTGTCCAGTAGAGTCTGGTCTCGGCAGCGTTAGTCAGCACAAAACGTGCATCCTCCTTCTTAACGCCGAGTTTGAGAAGAGACGCGTAAACATCGTAACTCTTCCGGATGAAATCCTCCATTACTGACAGTGCCTCGCCTCTCTTTTCCAGTGCAACATTCTCCAGCGAGGGGAGAACATAATTGCTTTCCTTTTCCGAGACATATCGCTGGCTCCTCTGACTGAAGGAGCTGTGTCTGTGCCGTACGAGCTGATGGGAGCAGGCCCTGCTTATTCCTTCTATCCGGAAGGTGAAGTTGGCATGCTCAATGACGTCCATATGGCCGTAACTTATGATGCGCTTGATGAAGGAACCGTAGTCCTCTTTCGCCTCTCTGTCATAACAAATGCCCGCAGCCTTTCCGCATGCCTCCACAGGGCTGGCGGTGTAATTTACCAGTTCAACCTTCAACCCAATCACTCCTGTGGGAAATGCCCCAGCCTGCCATAAAACTTGGCAGGCGGGGAGCTGCAGATGACGGAGCGTTTTGAATATATTTTCCGAAAATCGTGTACTACAATTTAATATTATAATGACGTTCATTCGCAAGGTCAATCGGGTTGGGCTCTAATTTGACTACAGAAACAGTTCACCCTAAGGTGGGGTACTTCAGGGTACTAGGCAACAGGAGTTTCTTCTATCTCTGGGCAGCAACACTGGTGTCAAGGACAGGAGACAATCTGCTCTCCATAGCCATGCTGTGGTTCGTATATGGAGTGCTGACGCACAATGTGATGTACGCTGGTCTCATTGCTGCGGCATATTATGCTCCTACGTTCCTGTTTGCACCTGTATTCGGCAAGATAGCCGACGGCTACAACAGAAAGAAAGTCATGATTGCCGCAACGCTTTCGGAGATGACATTTGCAATACTTCTCTACCTTTCGATAACGTTCGACGTGTTTGTACTGCAAACATCATTCATTGCGGTCTTCTCAATAGCCAGTTTTGGATTCCTTGTTTCGATTTCCAGGAGCAGCAGCATACCGCTTACAGTTCCTAAGGATGAACTCACTGCGGCAAATTCGCTGCAGCAGGCGACGACACAGCTCACCAGGATTTTCGGATTCCTTGCGGGAGGCGCACTGTTGCTCCTGTTAGGTATACGCGGAATAGCGCTCATCGAGGTTGCAGTGTTCTTGACCAGCGCTCTGATGTTCGGCGGAATGAACCTTTCGGGGCAGAAAAGGAGTACAAAGAAGAGGAGCGGTTTCGACGGTTTGCGTTATATCCGGAGCGACAGGCTCATACTGGAAATTGCTATCTTCCTTTCTGTTGTAAATTTCACGGGTGCAGGCATGATAGTGCTCCCTGCCATCATGGCCAAAGTAGTTTTCAGATCCGGTCCTGGCATCTTTGCTTCAATACTGGTCTTTCTTGCTGCCGGAACGGTCGCCGGCAATTACATAGTGACAAAATTCAATCCCGGGAGCAGAGTGGGGAAGATACTGATAATATCAAACACCGTCGATGCCTTTCTCTACATACTTTTTGCCTATTCGGGCAACGCATTGCTGGCAGTTGCCGTCTCAGTGGTGATAGGCTTCGTGGAGGGCATATCGATTGTCCCGTTTGTTACGCTCATCCAGGCCAGAACGCCGAATGAACGTCTCGGCAGCGTGCTTGCCGCCCTGAGCCTTCTGCTGCTCGGCAGCGCTTCGCTCTCCATGATGGCTAGCGGCTTACTTGTGGATGTTATGGGAGTGCAAGGCGTCTATCTGTTCTTCGCCTTGCTGATGCTGGTCACCTGCGCAGCAGCAACAAATATGAAAGAGCTGCGCAATGCATCATATTGACGAGGGGGAGGAGCGGCCACGAAGAAGAAGAGGAAGTTTCCTGTCGGGATAGGCGACGTCCTGCTGAGCGAGGAAAGACTCAGTCTGCTGCAGCCTGCTGCAGTGATGAGTTTGTTTGGCATCAGGAAGGGAAATGTTCTGATGGACGTCGGATGCGGCCCAGGTGCTTTCCTGGCGGCCGCTTCTGAAAGTGTCGGTGAGACGGGAAAGGTTATTGCCGTTGACATACAGGAGCAGTTCATCGGCATGGCTAAAAATATCGCCGGGAAAAATGGCCTCCGGAATGTAAAATTCATACTGTCGGAGGAGCAGAAAATTCCGGCAGGGAGCGGTACGGTTGATGTGGCACTGATGATCACGACTTTGCATGAACTGGAAGGGGATGCCACACTGAAGGAAGTCCATAGAATACTCAGGAAAAATGGTGTGCTGGGAGCAATTGAATGGGAGAAACAGAAGACGCCGATTGGTCCTCCGCTGTCCGAACGACTCTCGCAGGAGGAGGCCGAGACGCTCATCGCAGGAGCAGGCTTTGCAATCGAGAAAATTTTCTGCGCTGCCGAGTTCCATTACGGAGTATTCGCGAGAAAGACGTGAAAAATTGAAAGCGGCCTGTGAAGCAGGAGAAGACTTAAATCACGAGTGACGTTGTTTGGCAGGCATGGATGATGGCAGACAGATTCAGGCATCGGCGGCATTTGCGGCGCTGAGCGCGTTTGACAATATTGCCATTGCAATTGTCATACTGCTCATATTGCTCATCCTGATTATCTGGCGCAGAAGAAACAGGAGAAAGAACAGGGGAAACTCTGTCTATCTCTTCCATTGATACTCCACCGGTGCTTTTCACGGTCCGAAGACAGGAGAACAGGTCCCGTTCCGTTTAATCCTATTCCGGTCTTCCAATAAAATATTCCGTTCTGTAGAGCAATTGCACCCGTCCGTTGATCTCGAATCGTTTGAAAAGAGCAAGCGCATCGGACAGCATCGAGTCGTAGCCCACAGAACCTCTAGACGGCAGATAGGACGAAGAGGCCAACCTTCCGATCAGACCCGCCAAATCAAGCGTCTGCGAATTTGTCAGTTCACCGCTTTTGAAGCGGCTTTGCCCGAAAAGTATCTCTATGCCGGCTCTCTCGGAGCTGAGGACAGGCGCTCCCCGGCTGGCATGTTTTTCCAACAGTTTACCATACTCAATCATGAACGGGTTCGCTTTGTTGTCTCTCGTGTTCCAGACGATAAATACGCATCCGTCGGGATGGAGCACTCTCAGAAATTCCGTCCGGGCAGCTTCCACATCGAACCAGTGAAATGACTGTCCTGCCGAAACGATGTCCACGGAGCCTGAGACTAGGCCGGTTCGTTCTGCCGTGGCCCGTATGAAGTGACAGTTCTTCCTTGCACCTAGCTCACTGATACAAGCATGCAGCATTTCAGGGTTCGGCTCTATGCAGTACACTGCAGCACCTCTGTCAGCAAAAAGGGCGGACAATTTTCCGGTGCCTGCCCCGACGTCGGCCACCACACATCCCGGTGCAAAAGACGCTTCCGATGCAAGCACGTCAATGAGGCCTGCGGGATAAGAAGGCCGGTAGAGGGCATAGTCGCAAGCTCTGTCGGAAAATCTGAGCTTGCTGTCCATATCACAACACCAACGGTGATGCACGGAGTTTACTCATAAAACAATTCTTCCCGGACGAAACGTGATCTGTCGTCTGTCAGCCGCCATGACCGCATGCCTGAAGGGTGTCCGGAAATTACGCTTACAATGAGATAGGAGTAGCCCGGCCACGCATTCTGCCTGTCGAATTCGGAGGGGATGGAAGGATGATCAGGATGGGAGTGGTAGTAACCCAGCACCCTGAGTCCACGGGAGGCAGATTCCCTTTCGCATTTCATTATTTCCAGAGGATCTATGACATATCTGCTTCCTTTAGATTCTGTAGCAGAATTTCTTGCTCTCTGTGCTTCCATCGTCATCCGATCGCCTCCATCCTCACCGATCAGGAAACCGCAGCATTCCTCCGGAAATGTCTCGGATGCGTGTCTGATAACGGAACGGGAAACGTCGTTTCGCAGGTATAGCGCCATTGCATCACCCATTCATCGCGCTCCGCCGGAGCAATGAACAAAACGAGTATTTCAGGCAAACACCTTTCTGACAACATCGAGTGCGTTCACGAGGGCATCTATGTCGCTCCGCCCGTTGTATATCTGGAATGACGCCCTTGATGTTGACGGTATTTGGAGTCTGTCCATCAACGGCTGTGCACAGTGATGCCCGGACCTTATCGCCACACCCTCCCTTCCCAGTATTTCGGCCGTATCGTGGCCATGCACGCCTCTGATGTTGAAAGATATGACGCCGCTCCTCTCCTCAATATCCGTCGGACCGTATATTTCTATGTCTTTGTTCTCAAGAAGACGGCTCATTGCATAGGTAAGTATCTCCTTGTCATATCTTTCCACATTCTCCATTCCAATCGAGGTGAGATAGTCTATCGCGGCCCCGAGGCCAATCGCTCCGCTGATGTTTGGAGTGCCCGCCTCGAACCTGTACGGCGGATCGGCCCACTTTGAGCCGCGCTGATGCACTTCGCTGATCATCTCACCGCCGCCGAATGCCGGTTCCATCTCCTGCAGCAGTTCGCTGCGACCATACAGCACGCCGATGCCGGTGGGTGCAAGCATCTTGTGGCCCGACAGCGCAAAAAAGTCGCATTCCAAATCCTTCATGTTGAGCGGAATATGGGGAGCGGACTGAGCCCCGTCCACTATGAATGTCGACGAATGTTCGTGTGCAATTCTTCCCATCTCCCTGATAGGATTCACTGTACCAAGCACGTTTGACGCATGGGCGATGGTGACTATTTTCGTCCTGTCGCTGATCTTGCTTTCGAAATCGGCCATATCTATGTGCCCCCTCTCGTCGATATCGACAAATTTCACGACGACACCCTTCCAGGAGAGCATCTGCCAGGGCACGATATTGGAATGATGTTCCATTACGGTCGTGAGCACCTCGTCGCCTCGCCTGAGTTTCCATGTTCCGAAACTCAGCGCCAGCACATTCAGCGCCTCGGTCGTTCCCCGCAGGAAGACTATTTCTGAAGGCGAACGCGCACCAATGAAACGGGCAGCCTTGGTCCTCGCGTCTTCGTATCGTTCGGTGGCTTCTTCGCTGAGAGGGTATATGCCGCGGTGCACATTTGCGTTGCAGCTCCTCTCGAATTCATCCACTGCATCTATGACGACGGCGGGTTTCTGGCTGGTTGCCGCACTGTCCAGATAGACTAGCGACTCCCTGCTCTTCTCCGAGAATATCGGAAAATCACGCTTCAGAGGCGAAATTTGTTCCAGTCTGTCAAGCGCATGCATGGAAGCTCCACTCACAGTTCGACAAGTATATCGTCTCCTTCCACTTTAAGTTCATACTTCTGCAGATGCTCTGTCGCCGGCGGATTCTCCACTTCACCGGTGTCGACGCTGAATCGCGACAGGTGAAGGGGGCACACTATCGTCCGTCCCATGAGAATGCCTCTGGACAAATCTGCGTCCTCGTGCGTGCACGTGGCATCCAGTGCGTGGTATTCTTCACCCAGCCTTATTATCATGATGCTGCGGCCGTCCACATCGACCTTCTTTATGCTTCGCCCCATAAAATCCGTCCTGGACGCCACCTTTGTGAAGGGCAAAGACACTCACCTGTACTTGTAGTGCCCTTCGAAAATGCTTTCTCCCGGTCCCTTGATCTGGTCCTTGACATACTTCTCAAATTCAATTTCATCGAGATGCCTGGATGCTTTTAGCGATACTACATTGTTCCATTTATCCTCTATCTGGAATCGCAGCTTGTCGCGTATTGTATCCAGCGGCACTCTTGAAATCACCGGATCAAAGAAACCGAGAACGAGCATCTTTTCGGCCTCATCCCTGTCAAGACCCCTCGACTGAATGTAATACAGCTGCTGATCGTCCAGCTGGGAAACTGACGCGGAGTGTGTGGCCTTGACGCCGTTCGTCAGTATCTCCAGTCCGGGTATGGCGTCGCACTTTGCGTCCTTGCTCATGAGCATGCCGTGTTCCGCAAGATAGGAGTTTGTATTCGCCGCATTCTCGCCAATCCTGATCATGCCGCGAAGAAGAGCCCTTGACTGTCCCTTCAGCACGCTTCTGACGGTAATCCGGCCGTTTGTGGACTCGACATCGTGGTGTAAATCGGTCACCACGTCAAATCGCTGTTTGCCGTTGCCGAACAATATCTCGTAATCGTCAGTAGATGCGCCACGGCCCACGAATCTGGTATCAGCGCGCGATCTGGTCACATCCGACCCCATCATGCTGGAAACCCAGTGCATCCTGCTGTCGCTCGAGGCGAGACACCTCTTGCTGGAAAGGTATACTGCTCCGGAGGAAAGGTTCTCAAGAGATGCATGATGCAGCTCTGCGTTCCGGCCGAGCATCACATCTGTCACGCTGGAAAACAACGACTTCCGGGAGAAATCTTCAGGGGATAGTATCTCCTCGATGACAGTTGCACCGCCATTATCACCAATCTGCACGATGTTCTGGTTGAATCTTGCGGTGCCCGGAACATCTTCGATATTGAGTATGTGTATCGGGCTCTCAAGCACGACGCCGTCCGGCACATGCAGGAAATATCCGGAGGAGAACATGGCACTGTTGAGTGCGACGTAGACGTCGTCCTCTGGACTCAGACCCTTCCTGCCGAATGCTTCCTTTAGCATATTGCCGTGTTTCGTGATCGCATCGTGCATCTCCTCGAAAATAACGCCCGGTGGCAGGTCGCCTGCAATATGGAACGCTCCTCCGGACTGCAGCATGAATGTGCTGCTGCTAACGAGATCGGCGAAACCCCCCGTTATGCTGTCCGTCTTTACGGGTGGCTCCGCGACCGCCACGCCCGCCGCCTCAAACCTGGTGAGTGTCTCATACTTCACATACAGCGGATTCGGTTCGACCTTCGATGAGCTGAACACCCGCAGTGCATGTCTCCTATATTCCTTCAACCACGTGGGTTCACCAATGATTTCGGGAAGGTCCGACTCGGCCGGTTTGAGCAAGTCGCGTGTTGTTACTGCCATAACGGAGCACCGTCGTTTCAGGTTCACCCGACGGAACCGGTCATTTCGAGCTGTATCAGTCTGTTCAGCTCGACCGCATACTCCATGGGAAGTTCCTTCGAGAATACGTCGAGGAAACCCATGACGATCATGTTGAGGGCGTCTGCCTCGCTCAGTCCCCTGGACATCAGATAGAACAGCTGCTCCTCACTTATCTTTCCGACTGTTGCCTCGTGCGTTGTCGACGCAGTCTCCTCATTAATCTCATTGTATGGATATGTGTCCGTTCTGGACTTTTCGTCAAGCAGCAGTGCGTCGCATCTGACGCTGCTCTTTGACGCAGTGGCGCCCTTCTCTATGTGCAGGAGACCGCGGTATGTTGTCCTTCCGCCGTCCTTGCTCACACTCTTCGACGTGATCCTCGACGTCGTCTCAGGCGCGAAATGCAGTATCTTCGCTCCGGCATCCTGATGCTGGTCCCTGCCAGCAAAGGCTATGGATATCACCTCACCCTTTGCTCTTGGTCCCAGCAGGTATACGGACGGATATTTCATTGTCAGTTTCGATCCTATGTTTCCGTCAATCCACTCAACGGTCGCGTCCTCATGCGCAAACGCCCTCTTGGTTACCAGATTGTAAACATTGTTGGACCAGTTCTGAATGGTGGTATAGCGGACGTATGCACCTTTCTTCGCCAGTATCTCCACGACCGCGGAATGCAGCGAATCCTTGGAATATGTCGGTGCCGTGCAGCCTTCGATGTAGTGTATGCGGCTCTTCTCCTCCGCTATGATCAGCGTCCTCTCGAACTGACCGACGCTCCTCGCATTGATCCTGAAATACGCCTGCAGCGGTATGTCGACCTCGACGCCTTCCGGCACATAGATGAAACTGCCACCGCTCCAGACGGCGCTGTTGAGCGCCGCAAACTTGTTGTCTTCTGGTGGTATGATCGTGCCGAAGTATTCTTTGAATATTTCTGGATGCTCTCTAAGGCCCTCGTCGGTGCCCATGAAGATGACACCCTTCTTGCTCAGGTCCTCGCGTATCTTGTGGTAGACGACCTCGCTGTCATACTGAGCCCCGACGCCGCCTAGGAACTTCTTTTCCGCCTCCGGTATCCCGAGTTTGTCGAATGTTCTCTTCACGTAATCGGGCACATCGTCCCAGCTGTCGCTGTTCTTGCCCGATGGCGCCATGTAGTAATAGATGCTATCGAAGTCTATCTCGCTCAGATCCGTGCCCCATGCGGGGAGCGGTTTCCGGTTAAACAAGTCCAGCGAGCGGAGTCTGAAGTCCAGCATCCACTGCGGTTCATTCTTGTGTTTCGATATGGCTTCCACGACTTCTTTGCTCAGACCTCTCTTGGTCTGGAAGACGTACTTCGCGTCTTCATCATAGAATCCATACTTGCTGTAGTCACGATCTATTGCCTGTTCGTTTACCATTTAATCACTTCCATTTCATTACCTGCCACATTGATATTCATCGTCAGTACCTCGGCAAGGACGGATCCACTTTTTCCGCCCATGCATTGATGCCGCCCTTAAGATTCCTGACCTTTCTGAAACCGATATCCTTCAGGAAATTCATTACGTATGCGCTGCGCTGTCCCGCCTTACAGTACACAATGATGTCGTCAGCCGTATTGAGTTCGCTTACCCTTGCCGGGACATCATTCATCGGAATGAGCTTCGCGCCGTTTATGCGGCATATGTCCCATTCCTGCGGTTCCCTTACATCGAGGAGCACAAACGATTCGCCTGCGCCGAATTTTCTGTTCAGCTCCTCAACAGTAATCACATCTCCTTCGGCTTCGGCATTATGTGTTATGCCGCAGAACTGCTCGTAGTCTATGAGCTCGGTCACTGTCGGATGGGTTCCACAGACAGGACAGTCCGGATTCTTTCTGAGTTTCAGTTCCTTGAAGCGCATTTTCATCGCGTCGAACAGAAGAAGCCTACCAATCAGCGGTTCGCCCTGGCCGAGTATTAGCTTGATTGTTTCCATCGCCTGAAGCGTTCCGACCGTTCCCGGAAGAACGCCGACGACTCCTCCTTCTGCGCAGGATGGAACGAGTCCTGGAGGCGGGGGATTCTCATACAGGCACCTGTAGCATGGACCCCTTTTTGCATCGAACACCGACACCTGTCCCTCGAATCTGTAAATGGAGCCGTAGACATTTGGTTTTCCGAGCAGCACGCAGGCATCGTTGACGAGGTAACGCGTCGGAAAATTGTCTGTGCCGTCTATCACCACGTCGTAATTGCGTATGATGTCAAACGCATTTTCAGAAGTTATCTGAACTTCATGCTTGACGACCCTGATGTGCGGATTTATTCCCTTTATCTTCTCTTCCGCAGAATCGATTTTCTTCCTTCCGACATCCTTCTGTGAATGTATAATCTGCCTCTGAAGGTTGCTGAAGTCGACTGTGTCGAAGTCGACAATACCAATTGTTCCTACGCCCGCGGCGGCCAGATAAAGCAGCAGAGGTGAGCCGAGACCGCCCGCGCCGATAACCAGCACACTGGAATTTCGCAGCTTGAGCTGGCCCTCCAGACCCACTTCGGGCAGAAGCAGATGGCGGCTGTATCTCTGTATGTCTTCGTACGAGAATGCTTCCTCCAGTCCGGCAGCGCCGCCGGCGATAGATGGAATGATCGCTATCACGTCGCCTTCCCTGACCTGTGTCCTGCCGCGTTCAAGGTAGCGTATGTCCTCCTCGTTCAAGTACACGTTAACGAAATTCCGTATCTTCCCTCCGTCGTCATACAGGTGTTTCTTCAGCTGTACGCTTGAATCGGCCAGACTGCGCAGCACTTCGTCTACCGTCTCGCCCCTGAGTTCAACTGTGTCCCTGTTACCCACATACTGCCTTAGCGGCGTGGGAATCATTACCTTTACACTTGATGCAGTCATAGATTGTCCTCCCAGAACTTTTCGCCAAGATACCGCTGACCGTTGTCCGGAAAAACCGTCACAATGTTTCCTCTCCCTTCTCTCTCCGCTATGTCCATGCACGCCTTTAGCGCGGCTCCCGAGCTCACGCCGAGAAGCAATCCTTCCGTCCTGGCGGCTCTGATTACCGTCTTCTGCGCGTCCTCGGTGCTGACATAGACGTGCTCATCAGCGATAGACTCGTCATAAATGCCGGGCCTCACCGATGCGTCCATTCTTTTCAGACCCTCTATACCGTGCAAGGGGGAATCTGGTTCGACAGCCACCGTTCTTATTGATTTATTTCTCTCTTTCAGCAGGCGGCTCACACCGGTAAACGTTCCGCCTGTACCGAGCCCGGCTACGAAATAATCAATTTCACCTTCTGTCTGTTCGAAAATCTCCCGTCCAGTGCGTAAGTAGTGAGCCTTCCAGTTGCTTTCATTGTTGTACTGGTCTGCATAAAAGTAGAGATCAGGATGCTGCTCGGCCATCTTTTTCGCAAGTCTCTGCGAGCCGTCTGTGCCTTCCATCGGGCTGCTGAGAACTACTTCTGCTCCGTATGCCCTGAGTATCTCGAGCTTCTCCTTCCCGATGTTGCCGGGAACCACTATAGTCGATCTGAATCCCTTGACAGCGCATATCATCGAGTATGCTATGCCAGTGTTTCCCGAGGAAGCATCCAGCAGCACTTTGTTCTTTGTGAGTTTGCCCGAGACTATTGCCTCATCCACGATACCCAGCGCCGTTCGGTCCTTCACACTTCCTCCAGGGTTGAACCATTCCGCCTTTGCGTAAATGTGAACTCGAGGCATGCCTTGCGTGATCCTCTCGAGCCTCAGGAGAGGCGTGTTGCCTATCCTGCTCAGTATGTCGTCACCATACTGCATTCTCACTTCATTGCAAATCACCGTACAGCCCCTCCTGCTGTTGCTTCATGAATCGTGTTAAGAGAAAGAGTCGCACACTTCATTCTAACAGCACTGAGTGGAATGTGCAGCATCTCCTTTATGTCGTCTGCGGTGAGCTTCGCAACATCCGCCAGCTTCATGCCCTTCACCTTTTCTGTGAGCATGGAGGCGGACGCCTGGCTTATGGCACATCCGCGTCCGTCGAACTTGACATCAGTGATTGTATCGTTGTTGACTCGAAGGTACACAGTTATGTCATCACCGCATACCGGATTATTGCCGTGGCTGAACATGTCCGGATGCTCTATCACACCCTTGTTCTGAGGCTTCTTGTAATGTTCTATTATTTCTTCCTGATAAATGTCAAATGCCATGTCGATGTCCTCTACCCGGTTATAGCCGGTTCTTTGAGCCAGTCATATCCTTTTTCCTCCAGTTCCTTTGCCAGCTCTCTTCCGCCGCTCTTCACTATTCTGCCATCCACGACAACATGCACAAACTGCGGTGTGATGTACTGCAGAAGACGCTGGTAGTGTGTGACCAGCACGAGACCGATGCCCGGACCGGCCATGGTGTTTATCGCGTTTGAAACAATTTTGAGAGAATCAATATCCAGGCCGCTGTCTGTCTCATCGAGTATTCCGAATTTGGGCTGCAGCACGGCCATCTGCAGCACTTCAGCCCTTTTCTTTTCGCCGCCGGAGAAACCTTCATTCAGTGAGCGCCCTATGAAATTCTCATCGATGCCAAGGAGATTTACCTTTTCCTTAAGCAGCCTGAAAAACTTTGTGGGGCTGAGCTGATTGTCGGCGTGAGCGCCGTTATAAGCTATCCTGAGAAAATTGCCCAGTCTCACGCCGGGCACTTCCACCGGGTACTGAAAGCCTAGAAAGAGGCCCAATCTGGCCCTCTTGTCCGGCGCCAGGGCCATGATATCCTCGCCGTCCAGCAACACCTGTCCACCGGTCACATGATACTTGGGGTGTCCCATCAGAGCGTAACTCAGAGTGCTCTTTCCCGAGCCGTTCGGTCCCATGATTGCGTGGACCTCTCCCTGCCTCACAGTGAGATTGATCCCTTTAAGTATCTGCTTTCCCTCTATGCTGACCCGCAGGTCCTTTATCACGAGTTCTGAAACCATTGCAACGCCTCTTTTTTGAAGGATTTTTTGGGGTGTATGCTATTCGATAAGTCATTTCCTATTTAAACATATCTTAGTGTTTAAATTGCATAAAATTAAATAGCTGCAGATAGCTGAAGAATTACAGTGAAACTATGGACTCTGACCTCTCTATGCTCGGCGAATCGAAAGCGAAGATCATAGCGAGCCTTGGGGAAGGGGAAAAGACTGGCCAGCAGCTTGCCGGCCTGCTTGGCATAAATACGACTGCCGTCAGGGAACACATGGATGCCTTGGAGCGAATGGGCATCATCTCATCGCGCTTTGTCAATCTTGGTGTCGGAAGGCCGAGGAAGGTTTATCACCTCACCCCGCTGGGAGTTGAGCTGTTGCCGAAGCATTACGACACACTGTTGAACGTACTGATGCGGAAAATACACGAAAAAAGCGGCGACGTGCTTCTTAGTCAGCTCATTTCAGAGGTCGTCAAGGATTTCAACAAGGACTCAGAGGGTGAAAGCACTCTGCCAGTTGAAGAACGCATCAGTAAAGTTGTGAATTTCCTGAACATGATGGGATTCATGGCAACGGTGGAAAAGGACGGCGAAAAGACATTTGTGGTCAGGCACAACTGTATTTTCAACAAGACTGCAAAACTCTTCTCAAGCGTGCTGTGCAATGAGTGCGACACATCATTTGTAAAGGAACCGATCGGGAAGGCGGAAGTGGAACTCGTCTCGTGTATAGGCAAAGGCGACACATCCTGCAAGAACCTTATCAGAACCTGAAAGAAACCAGACAGGCATTCCACGTAAGGGTAAATCAATTCGAAACGTGTTAAAGAAGTCTTTTATACCCCGCTGATTGATTTTGTGTGAGAATGTATAAGCACATCTCGCTCAAGATTGGCGCGATACTGATCGTTGCCGTACTGCTCGTTCCTCTGGCATACAGCTCTATTGCCAGGGCAGACAACGGCTCTCAGGACAGGGAAGTTTCAGTCGATGCATCAAACAACGGATATTTCAGCATCGACTCGAAGTCGATAGCGCCTCCGGGGCACAGTAACGAGTTCGAACTTGTTTTTGCAGGAAACACGCTTCTCATGACGTTCAGAAACAGCACCAATCAGCAGAATTCTTCGCTGGAGTTTGCAGTAACACTAAACAAACTTGTCTATAGCACTGCATCAGGCGGAAATGAGACGCTGATAGATTTCGGCGATTCCGGTTTCTCACTCATGGACAGCTCCATGTACAGCAATATGAGCATGTCCATGAACAACAATTTCAATAGCTCATATAGGGAATTCGGCGTATATGTGTTGCATGAAAACACGATGTTTGCGATGATCGCCCAGGTCAACGGAGCACCGTCGTCTGTGCAAACACCGGCAATGCAGGGCAAAATGATGACACTCACACCGAATGAGGTGAAGCTGTCGTTCATCATAATCAACACAAGCATAACCTCCCCGATGAATCTGCAGACAAGTCCGCCAGTGTCTGGTAACATATCGTTGCAGATGAAAATAAGCGCACCATCTGGAATACCGCCGGCAGTCAGCACGCATAATGGTTTCGCGCTCAATTTTACAGAAGGCAATAATTCTGGTTACTTTGCCTGGAACAAGACCGCCTATGTGTCCAACGGTGGTATGCAGGGCTGGACGCGCGCGGTCGTGGGCTATTCATTCTCAGGCCAGGAACTCACGCTTACTTATCCTGCAGCCCAGAAGATAGTACATGATCCGACGATAGGCATTAGCGCCCAGACGATTACCTCAGCTGTATACAATGCCGTCAAGGCGGCAGGAAACATAATAATATACGGCATTGCGCTGACACTCGCGATCGTGCTGGTGGCGGCTTCAGCAGCCTACAGGCGCAGGAACTGAATCGGCACGGCCGGAAAGTGCAGGGAATGTCCCTTCTAAGCTTCGCAACAGTCCAGAATTTCGTGGCGGCATGGGTCACGGTTGTTGCCTTCGTCCTTTTCATCATTTCGATACTCGCGTTCAGGAAGAAGAGGAATGCAAGAATAGCAATGATTTCGGTCTCCTTCTTCCTATTCTTTATTCAGGGCATCATCTTCACCTATGAGCTCTTCCAGCCTGTTTTCGCTCTTCCGGTCTTTTTCACGGCAGTTGGTCTGATAGACATTGCAATATTACTACTGATATTCGGCGCAACGCTGAAGAGATAGGGGGATTCTTAATTGGAGGATGACGTCCTCGAGCTGCAGACAAGGAAGCGGATTTTCGAGGAGGTCTGCAAGTTCCCTGGACTCCATCTCAGGGAGATCGCAAGGCAACTGGAAGAGAGCGTTCCGCTTGTGGATTACCATCTGAATTCACTTGAAAAGCACGGCATAGTCACTGCAATATCCGACGGGCAGTACAGGCGTTATTATCCGAAAGATCCCATAGGTGCAGAACAGAAGAGGGATGCCCTCTCCCAGGACGAGAAGAGGGCGATAGCGCTGCTCAGACAGAGGATTCCACTGCAGATTGTTCTCTTTATTTTGAAGAATGGCACCGCGCAACACAAAGATATGCTGCCGGCCATGGGCATTTCCCCTTCCACGCTGTCACATCATCTGAACAAGCTCGCCAGGAGGGGCATCATAACAAAGACTTCTACTGGAGAGGACAGAGGGTACAGGCTGACCAACGAGGCACAAACGGCGCGGCTGCTTTTGAACTACGAACCGCCGCCGGGAACAATAGTGGACAGTTTCATCGAGATTTGGGAGGAACTCAGGCAATGAAGACGCATCGCTTAAATATGCATAAACTGTCTGATTCTTGCACTGCTGAGAGAGAAGAATTCAATGAAAATATCCATAAACGGCTGGGACGCGGGCATCAGGTTTGTGGCCGGGCATTTCCTTCCATCCGTTGAGAAATGCAGCAGGCTGCACGGACATAATTACGCGCTGACAATAGTGGTGGAAGGCGAGCCGGACAGGAACGGCATAATACTCGATTTCATGAAACTGAAGGAGGCAGCCAACAAACTCATAGACAGAATTGACCACAGGATGCTTTTGCCCGGATCGGGAAAGTCTATGACTTTACGGCAGAGCGGCAATTCTGTTTCCGTGAAATTTGGCGGAAAGAGGTACATCTTTCCAGTATCGGATGTCGTGATGCTGCCGCTGAAGAATGTGAGCGCCGAGGAACTCTCGGCCTACTTCGCGGAGGAGCTCGCAGGAAGCGGCATTTTCGGCGGAAATGTGAAATCAATTTCAGTCGGCGTTTCTGAAGGCAGGGGACAGGAGGCATGGACGGAACGTCACCTGGCGTGAGAGAGGCCGTCCTGCTCCTCTCGGGCGGGCTTGATTCTACAACAGTTGCGGCGTTTCTGCATTCGGAGAACATCCACTTCATAGCACTGACGGTCGACTACGGACAGAGGCATTCCAGAGAAGTCGATGCTGCACGCCGCATAGCAAGCCATTACTGCGCCGAACAGATAACAATGAATGTCGATTTCTCCGAAATAGGCGGCAGCGCACTGACGGACCCGAGTGTCGAAGTGCCCGTGGGTGGAACAAAAGGCATACCTGTGACCTACGTTCCTGCCAGGAATACTGTGTTTCTGGCAGTCGCGCTTGCCATCGCAGAGGCAAGAGCATGCCGGCACATCTATACAGGCATCAACGCCGTGGACTACAGCGGGTACCCGGACTGCAGGCCGGAATTCCTGGATGCATTTAACAGGATGGCGGCAGTCGCGACAAAGGCGGGCATTGAAGGCAAATCGCCTGTGGTCCTCGCTCCGCTCATATCCATGAGCAAGGCAGACATCGTGTCGATGGGGAAAAAGCTTGGAGCTCCATATGAACTGAGCTGGAGCTGTTACAACGGAAGGGAGAAGGCGTGCGGCGTCTGCGATTCGTGCCTTCTCAGACTGAAGGGTTTCACGGAGGCGGGTTTTGAGGACCCGTTGGAATATGAGAATAAATGAAATTTTCAAGTCAATCCAGGGCGAAGGCATAATGATCGGCCTTCCAACCCTCTTCATACGCACGGCAGGCTGCGACCTCAGATGCAGATGGTGTGACACTCCTTACGCTCTGCTCACTGACCAGGGAACGGAGTGGACGGTGGAATCCATTGTAGCGGAGGCAAAACAAAGGCGCGTGCTGGATGTATGCATCACGGGAGGAGATCCGCTCATGCAGAGTGATGAAACGGCCGAACTTGCGACCCGACTGCTAGATGAAGGCTTCAGGGTCGTTGTAGAAACAAGCGGCGCGTACGATGTGTCTTGTCTCCCCTCGTCAGAGCGGCTAACGGTGAGCATGGACATCAAACTGCCCGGTTCGGGGATGGAGGACAGAAACATGCTCTCCAACCTGCAGCGACTCGGCAGGCATGATCAGGTGAAATTCATAATTGCAGACAGGAAAGACTATGAATATGCCAGAAGGGTGATGTCCGAAAACGGCATACCGTGTGAAGTCATAATGACACCTGTGGGTGGCAAAGAGATGGGATGGCTCGCAGAAACAGTGCTCAGGGACGGCCTCGAGGTCAGGGTGCTGCCGCAGCTCCACAAATACATATGGGGAGATGAAAGAGGGCGATAGAGACATTCATTGTTCGGCAAGTATCTGATCGAAAGTGAAGTCGGAAAACTTTCTGATGCCCAGTGCTATCTCTGTTTCTATGGGTGTGAGCAACGGCCGGGGGTATTTCGAAAAATCATCTATTGCGACCCGCGGACAGGCGGTGGACGTGAATGCGTCGAAGTCGTAGCTCATGATAAGTTCGGGCGATATGACGTTTGACTGAATCAGCGACGATCTTCTTCCTGTGCCCTGCACTTCGGATACGAGTTTTTCTGCCAGTGCCCTCCTGCGCTGCCCGACTTTCGTGCTCACCAGCACTCCGAACGACTTCGCACCCATGGCCCTCTCTATTGCCGTCAGGCGTTGCTTCATTATGATGTCCCGGAGCGCATCCAGCGTCCTCACAGTTCCGTTCATTGGATTAGCCGCAATGAGCGGTCTGTCGCTCAGCATAACAAGACCTATCGGATGAAAGTCGCCGTCCCCGACATAGAGAAAGGAGTCAACCCTGTCTTCTATGTCACGCGCGGATGTGTAATCACAACCCAGTAGTTGTGCGAATCCGCCGAGTCTCCGATCACCTCTTGAATAAAGCGCCTCCACCCCCCTGCTCCTCAGGAATGAGATGATGCCGTCGAGATAATGCATGTGCTGGGCCGTGGTCACAACACCAACCGTGCCGCTGAGAAGGGGTATAGCCTTCTCGACCACAGGTATCGGATCGATGTCGACAGAAATATTGGCAAAATACATGCGTGGCATAACGCCGATGCTCGGCATCTCGGTGTGGCCCAGCTGCACAACCATGTCCGCCGAACCAAACAGGTGCGTTGGTATGTCGCATGCGCCGAAACATGGCTCCGAATCAATGATTACGGCGACTGAAGCGGAAGATTCTATTCTACCGGCGATCTGTGACGCAAACGCCCTCAGTCCTTCGGGCAGCTGCAGCGCGACCGTTTTTGCTTTCCTGGATTTAGCCGCGCTGCTGATGCCGTCATAATCCACAAGCAGTCTTGATCCCTCAATGACAGGAACGAGCGCCATTAACAATCCAGGCCGTTCAATTCATATTCACAGTTATTAATCATTTGTATGAGACTGTGGATTAAGCGCACGATGAGCGATCAGCCGACGGCAGGCTGTTCCTGCGCTGCATCATCCATGCCTGAAAGAGATATGCCCATTGTCTCAGGTGCGAAAAAATATGTTATGGTGAGACCGCACATGGCGACGAACCCGTAAAGCAGGAACACAGAATGAATGCCGAAATCCTGTTTGAGAACCGGTTGAACCACAACGCCGACGACTGCTCCGAGTCTGCTCATTGTATTGGCGAATCCGGCACCCGAAGATCTTACATTTGTGGGAAACAGCTCCGGGGGCAGAACGAATTCTATTATACCAGGTCCGAACCCGGTTGAAAGCGCAAAAAGGAGGAGTATGCCGAGGGAGATGAAGATATTGTCGGATATGGAAGCGATAAACATTGAAAGAGCTATTCCTGCAAATCCAACAATGAGCAGTATCCTCCTTCCCAGCACATCCACATAACGCATACCTATGAGCGTTGCGACCAGTTCGATGGCGGCTATGAGCAGTGATCCGGCAAGAGATGACTCGTGACTCGCAAAACCAATTTCACTCACAACAGACGGGGCATATGTTGTTATGCCGTATTGAACTACATCGAAAATAAACCAGAACGAGGCTGCGAAAGCGGTCGCTCTTATCAGCGTCCTGCCGAATATCTGAGATGACTTTCCAGCCCTGGCGCTGCCCTTTACCTCCGACTGCCAGAGAGGCGATTCCATGGCCCTTTGTCTCATCAGTATGATGACTAGCGAGGGAATTGCCGGAGCGGCAAGCATAAACCGCCACGAATCGGCGCCGACGGGAAGGAATATCAGGCCAGTGAGTATCGCCGTGAAGAAACCCAGTGTCCATGAAAAACCAAGCTTGGCGGTCTGTCTCCCTCTCTTCGCCGCAGGCGAATGTTCTGCCACGAGCGTAGATCCTATAGGATAATCGCCGCCGATGCCGATGCCCAGAAGAAGGCGCGTAACAAACAGTTCCAGTGCATTGGATGAGAGAGCACTCGCAAGCGCGAATACAACAAAGAAAACAATGTCCCAGACCAGCATGTACTTGCGGCCCAGACGGTCGGACAGGTTGCCAAGGAAGAATGCACCGAAGAAGTTGCCTATGAGTGCCGAGGAGGCAATGAGAGTTGTGTTGAAATGGCTTGTAAAAGGCGTGCCGCCAAGTATGAGCAACACAGGTGCGATTATTATGAGATTGTAGCCATCTATGAAAGAGGCGGAAGATGCAAGGAGGGTTGTGAGAGAAGGCGCTACAGAACGAGCGGTCATGCCTGACCACTGGGAGAATATTACGATCGTTAAAACCTTTGGCAGTGGCTGATAGGGATAGGATGAAATCACATTGTATGAAGTCTATCGGCGCTGAAGGCGGCCGGGGAGTGCCGGCAACATAGTTCCGGTCTGTAACGGTTATGTCTGTGCAAGCAATGGCAACTCAATCTGGAAAATATCTCAAATCCGGCAATCCTTCGCAATTGTCTCTCCGAAATCCACATGTGCCGCAGAATGTCTGAGTGGAGGCATCGTCAAGCCAAATCGAACTCCTGCATTGAGGACAGCAATACATTGAGTCTGCCTCCATGATCAGTTTACCGCTGCCATTGATTTTTCTTGCCAGCACGAACCTTGTCGGCATCATTGGCATGCGGTAAAGAGAGAATGCCATCTTTTGAAAGAGCTCATCTGGTAACCTGTCGACAAATCTGTAATCTTCCAGGCCGGATGCGCTCTCAGCAACAGCCGCAAGGCCCGATTCGCTCATTAACCTGGCGAAATAACGGACACTGAATGAGAAAGCAGGAATAGACGAGGGGTGGATACGGACAACATCTCCGGTTGAAAATGTCACAGGTTTCCAGTTGTCCCCCACCATGCTGGAATATCTGAGGATTGCCTTCAGGTCATCAATGAAAGTGGCAATGGAAGGTTTCGGATTATACGACATTACCAGGCTGCCTCCGGGGGCAAGCACTCTTGTTATCTCTTGCATTGCCGATTCGGGCTTCGAGAGAAAATTGAAGACACGTATCATCACAACAGTGGTGAACGAATTATCCCTGAACGGCAGATGATAAAGGTTGGAAGACAGGAGTCTCATCTTCCTGTTTTCGCAAGAGCTGGAGATTCTGTTCAGAAAGGAGGGATTGATGTCGGTGCCCACATATTCCTGCGAATTTAACTGCACAACGCCGGACAGCCTGCCTTCCCCGGTCCCAATTTCCAGCGTTCTTCTTCCATCTGTCCTGCTGAGAAGAGAAGTGAGAATGAAACGCTCCGTTGAAATGACCTTCTCTCTTCCGCGCCAGAGGGATTGAAAGTCAAAACGCTCAAATGTGCTTATGGCGTCAGGATGTTCCTCGTCACTGCTCTGTTCACGCATTGTCAGACCATCGGACAAATACCATATCACTCCTGGCTGGCTCAGGTGCAACTATAGCAGCCTGTAACCTATCTATGGCATACGGCTTTCTTCACGTTTGCCGTCGATTTTGCCGTTGATTTTTATTGCGTTCTCAATAAGATCAATCTCATACCCCAGGTTTTCAACAACCTTGTCTCCTACAGGTCTCTTGCTGAAAATAACGCCTTTCTTTGAAAGAAGAAAGAGATACGAGCAGCGTTTCGTATCCAGACCAAAACAGATTCCCTTGTCTGAAAAGAGATACTTTATCGGAAACAGTTCCGAATATATTTTCATCCCTGATTCACCACAACTGTGTAATGCCAGAACCGGCGGCACGCTAACGCTGACGATTGTTACAATCCACATGATCCCGGTTAAGAATATAAACAATCGTAAATAGTGCGTTTTCACTCACGATTATACGACGCCTGATGCCAATGGCTGAACTCAGCACACTACCTCCGGTTGACATAGTTATACGTACATTTAATTCCGAAAAATATCTGTCGAAGTGCATTTCCTCAGCCATCTTATCACTGCCCATAAACAGAATATTGATCATCGATCACCACAGCACCGACCGCACAGCAGAGATAGGCGAAAGCTTTGGTGCAGAGATACATTCAGAGGACAAGGGCCTCGGTTATGCGACAACACTTGGCGCATCCCTCGCCAGCACCAAATTCACATTGTTCCTTGACGGAGATGTCATCATAACGAGGAAGAACTTCTATAGAGAAGCGATTGAGAGATTCGATAACCGGAGGACTGCGGCAGTTGTTGGTGTGGAAAACGGCCATCCGTTCATTTATGGTCTTCCGCTCGGATTAACGCTGTTCAGGTCAGAATTCATCAAGAGTGTTCGCATACCTGATGAAATTCAGGGAAGGGAAACGTACTTCATTCAGAGAGCTGTTTCGGCAGCCAGGCTGAAGGTAAGGTATGTCAAAGATTCCATGACTCATGATTCAATCTACCGGAGTTACAGGAACTGGCCGGAGTGGCAGGGGGCACAGATTAGGAACAGTGCCGGTTTGAGTCCGCATCAGCTCATATATTCGTTCATTGTGATACTTTTAATGCATATGAATAGCCGGAAGCCGAAAAACATTCTATATACACCAATATTTTATATCAAACTTCTGAGAGGGTTTTTTTCTCCGGTGAGATGGGGAGGAATGGATAGAAGGATAATCAAGATATCATGATTGCCCTTGAGGAGAGCCGTCAACTTTTATACTGTAAGCGGCTGTTTTAAGAGTGAAGATTCATGCAACAGCATTCCCAGCAGAGAAGCGACACTGTTGAACTGGCGGCGGCCGGCGGGTGGCTGACACTTTCGTACGTTGAAGGCTCAGACTGCCTGTTCCTTATGTCCACCGGGCATCACTCAAGATGGCCTTCGGAAATACTCAGAAAGGGGGAGGCAGTGGTGAAGCGTGAAGGACGAGCAATTTCAGGAAGAGCTGAACTTGTCGGGAATGAGGCGGAGAGAGAGAATGTAATCAAAATGTTTCGCAGGAAATATGGAGAGGAGAAATACAATCAGTGGTTTTCGGCACCGGGCAGGATCGTGAAGATCACCCCGTCCGTTCACGCCGCCGATGCAAAGGAAACATATTACAGGTGGCTGGAATCGGAGTTTGATGCTGTTGCGCATAATTATGACGGACACATCACTGGCAACAGTATCAACATGCTCCTCAGAGAACGCTCGCTGGCATTGATGAAAGATGTTTTTAGTCACTCAAAGAGACTGCTTGAGATTGGATGCGGATCGGGAATGGAAACACTGTCGTTGCTGAAGGAGGGACACGATGTTGTGGCTGTGGACATTTCCTCAGTCATGCTCGAAGTGGTAAGCAAAAAGGCTGCAGATGAGGGACTGAGGGAGCATATCATTACAAGGAAGTTGAGGGCGAGTGACATAGGATCGCTGGTTTCGGAGTTTGGGGAGGGTTATTTTGACGGATGCTACTCCACCTATGGCGCGCTCAACTGCGAGGAGTCACTCTCAGGAATACCGGAAGCAATACACGCCCTGCTCGTGAAGAATGGAAAGTTTGTTGCAGGCATATACAACAAGTACTGCCTCTCGGAAATTATCGGATACGGGCTTTCTCTCAGAATCAAGAGAATCTTGAGGAGAATGAATGCGCCCGTACGTGAGGGTGATTCAAGATTCTGCATCGACGTTTATTCGTTCGGTGTTAAGGATGTTGAGAAAATTTTTGACGATTTTTTTACAGTGGAGAGCGTAATCGGCGTTCCTGTGATCCTCCCTCCGTCTGATTTGGATGCTTATGCTAGAAAATTTTCACGCCATCAGGAAACGCTCAGGAATGCGGATCTGTGGCTTGGGAAGAGATGGCCATTCAATTCGCTCGGCGATCACTTTCTTATGACGCTTGCAAGACGCAGCTTGCGCTGAAGGTGACAATATGCAAGCATTATATTCTGCGGACCTGATGCCATTTACATGAGGCTGTCATTGATTGGTTCCGGATACGTTGGCATCGTCACAGGTGCATGCTTTTCATCACTGGGGCACGATGTCACACTTGTTGATGTGGTCGAAGAAAAGGTAAGGCTGATCAACTCCGGCATACCCACGGTGTACGAGAAAGATCTGGACACACTCGTATCAGGAGGTGTCAAAAGGGGAACGCTCAGGGCTACGAACCACCTTGAAAGCGCCGTGGCATCGACTGAAATCACCTTCATCTGTGTTGGAACCCCTTCCAGACAGGATGGAACACAGGACACACAATACATAGAGAAGGTTTCTGAAGAGATCGGTGCATCACTGAAAAATAAAGACGGTTACCACATAGTGATTGTCAAGAGCACCGTTCTCCCCGGCACGACGATTCAGACTGTCGGGAAAATTATCGAAATGACCAGCGGTAAAAAGGCAGGCAGAGACTTCGGACTGGGAATGAATCCGGAGTTTCTGAAGGAGGGAGATGCGGTCAGTGACTTCATGAAGCCCGACAGGATTGTTGTGGGTTATAATGGCGACAGGACCAGGGACTTCATGCAAAAGCTCTATGCCCCACTCGATGTGCCGATGCTCTTTACGGACTGCACGACTGCAGAAATGATCAAGTATGCGTCCAATGTCTTCCTTTCCGCGAGGGTCGCACTCATTAACGAGCTCGGAAACGTGGCAAAGAGGATTGGAGTCGACATACGCACCGTGTCCAAGGCCGTAGGCATGGACAGGAGGATTGGACCGTTCTTTCTGAATGCAGGTGCAGGCTTCGGAGGCAGCTGCTTCAGAAAGGATGCGTCTGCGATTTCACTGATGGGGAGGAAACTCGGTGCAGAAACACCGATTATCGATGCCGTGCTGTCCCAGAATGAAAAGCAACCACTCAAACTCCTTGAGCTTCTGGAGAAGCACGGACCCGTTTCCGGCAGAACCGTTGCCGTGCTCGGTCTCGCATTCAAGCCGGACTCCGATGACATAAGGGAGGCGCCGTCAATAAAGGTCGTTTCGGCGCTGATCGGAAAGGGTGCGAAGGTGGTGGCGTACGACCCGGCAGCAATGGAAAACTTCAAGAAACTCTTTCCTGCTATTGATTACGCCGAATCAGCCACCGCCGCCGTTGCACGATCAGACGCAGTGGTTGTGGTGACGGAGTGGAAGGAGTTCTCTGACCAGGAACTTTACGGCAGCAGGCTCGTGGTTGACGGCAGGGGGGTAACGAAGACGAAGAACTACGAAGGGATATGCTGGTGATGCGCTGAAGGCGATAATACCTGCCGCAGGAATGGGAACACGCTTTCTTCCACTGACCAAGGTGCAGCCGAAGGAGATGCTGCCGGTTGTGGACAAACCGGTCATTCAGTATGTGGTGGAGGAGGCGGTGAGCGCAGGCATAGAAGACATCATAATTGTCACCGGAAGAGAGAAGCGTGCAATCGAAGATCATTTTGATGCCTCACCCGAGCTTGAGAGGATTCTGGAGGAGAGGGGGAACGGCGACGCGCTCGACAGCATAAGGAGGATTACATCGCTCGCACATCTTCATTATATCAGGCAGAAGGCGCCGAAAGGGCTCGGAGATGCTGTTTACTGCGCCAGGCACCACATAGGAGAAGAGAGCTTTGCAGTCATGCTTGGAGACACGATAAACATATCAGGTGTTCCTGTCGTGAAGCAGCTCATGAATGCGCACAGAAAACTCGGCGCGTCGGTGATTGCCGTGGAGCATGTGCCTTACGAAAAAATCAGGGACTACGGCATAATCAAGGGAACTCTTAAAGACAGGAGAACGGTCGAAATACAGAAACTGGTCGAAAAGCCTAACCCGTCCAGTGCTCCGTCGGATATGGGCATAACAGGCACGTACGTGCTCACACCCGCCATATTCGACGCGCTTGAGCACACAGAGCCGGATGCCAACGGTGAGATACAGCTCACCAACGCGCTTGAGCTCCTCGGGAAGAAGGAGAAGATTTATGGCTATCTCTTCGATGGCACCAGATACGACATCGGCGACATGCTGCTCTGGATGAAGGTGAACATAGAATTGACACTGAGAAGCAAGAAGTACGGCGGGCGGCTGAGAAAATACTTTGGTGGTGCATGATGACGCGGACTGTGGTCATAGGAGGAGCAGGATTCATTGGCAATTCACTCTGCGAAAAACTGCTTGAAAGAGGGGATGAAGTAGTCTGTGTTGACAATCTGTCGAGCGGAAGAAGGATCAATATATCGCATATGGAGACCAACGAAAGAATGCGGTTCGTGAAACACGATATAACGGAGCCGCTGCACATCGAGGGAAGAATTGACAATGTTTATCATCTGGCGTCCATGGCTTCGCCTAAAGATTTCATGACGCACGCACTGGATATTGCGCTTACGGGTTCCCTTGGCACACTCAATGCATTGCAGCTTGCAAAGGAGAAGAAAGCACGTCTTCTCTTCACGTCGACATCCGAGGTCTACGGACAGCCGGCCAGACACCCGCAGTCAGAAGATTACTGGGGAAACGTCAATCCGGTCGGCGTCAGGTCGTGCTACGACGAGTCCAAACGTTTTTCAGAAATGCTTACGACTGTGTTCGGCAGCACGCATGACATCGACGTAAGGATTGCAAGAATATTCAACACATACGGACCGTCGATGAGACCCGGAGACGGAAGAGTGGTGCCAAATTTTGTGTCTCAGGCTATTGCCGGAAGACCCATCACTGTGAACGGCGACGGTTCACAGACGCGCTGTTTCTGCTACATTGACGACATGGTGGACGGGCTCATGAGGCTGATGGACAGGGACGGTCTCAGGAATGCCGGACCGATCAATCTCGGAAGCGACAAGGAGATAACTGTCCTGCAGCTGGCCAACATGGTGAGGGACGCGACCGGTTCCCAGAGCAAGATTGTGTTCCAGGAAATGCCTGGAGACGACCCTGTAAGAAGACGACCGGACATAAGGAAAGCGGGCCAGTTGCTCGGGTGGAAAACGAGAACACCGCTCGCAGAGGGGCTCAACAGAGTCATAGAACGGTACAGTGCCGCTGCGGCAAGGACTGCCCGGTGAGCCGGCGTAATTTCGATGCGGTCAGTCGGCGATTATCCTTTTATTCCTCTGACACATGACAGCCCTGGTGCGACATTGCCGGTTGAACAGACGCCACCAGAGCTAGTTTTTGCAAAGGAGGTGTTTTCACAGTATTACAGGAACACAGCCATACCCCCCATGGTGGACCTGGCGGCAAGGGAGTTCGGTTTCATGTTCTTCGACAGGGGTTTTGTGCACAGGCATGTCGGTTTCGCAAATGTAGACGAGCTGAGCCGCTACCTGTCAACGAGGGCGCCCTCCCATGCGTACTATTCGGTGGCATACTACAACGATCCGGACGCACATACGATGAATGAGAAGGGATGGCTTGGTGCCGATCTCATTTTTGACCTGGATGCGGACCATGTCACAGGTTCGGAAAAGCTCCCTTACGAGAAGATGCTGGCAAGGGTGAAGGAGGTCATGATAAAGCTGTACGATGATTTTGTTATTTCAGACCTCGGATTCGACGAAGATGAGACAGAAATAGTGTTCTCCGGCGGAAGGGGATATCACATACATGTCTACAGTGAAAATGTGCGCAAGATGGGAAGCCATGAACGGAGAGAGATTGTAGATTACATCACGGCATCCGAACTGGATATGAGTCTGCTGCTGAAAACAGACATAGTCGGCACAGATGAGGAAAGAAGGAGAAAAATTACCAGAAGACGGCTGCCCTCGGCGGACGACGGCGGATGGTACGGCAAGACTGCGGAGGCGCTTCACACCCTTCTTGGAGAGTTCGGCGATGAGGACCATGCGTTCTCTGCGCTGGTTTCCGCGGGCATCGGCGAGAAGCAGGCCAGACGCATGGCTTCAAAGCTTGCAGCCGGAGGAAGGGATATAATGCTGAGAACGGGGCTCGCGGATGTGTTTGACAGATCCGGACGGACTGACGACAACGCCGCTTTCATGGAAGTACTGAGAAAGCGCGTGACGGAGACAAAGGCGGGCCAGACAGATGAGCCGGTCACGAGCGATACGCACAGACTTATCCGCATACCCGGTTCGCTGCATGGCAAGACCGGTCTCAAGGTGGTTTCGCTCACAAGGAACAGCCTTGACATGTTCGACCCGCTTGTGGACGCGCTGCCCGGGCTGGGAAAGGAGGAAGTTACGGTCCGTTCAGACAGCGACTTCGATGCCACCCCGCTGGGCGGAGAGTCGGTGCACATAAGCAGTGGCACAAACTCGCTTCCGGTCAATCTGGCATTGTTTCTAATACTCAGGAGACAGGTCAGGCTGGAGCCCGGGCCCGTGCAATGAACGCAGGAAAGATTTTCTGATAACCGTTCAGAAACATATATAAAAAGTCCGCAAAAATGGTAGAGCCAATGAAAGCAAGAGATCTTGAGAACGATCCACGGCTATTCAGGATACTGAGGACACGGAGTCTGCTTTTTGGTATCCAGACGGGCATCATAGTTCTCTTCGCATTGCTCATAATGCTTCTGAACGGCCTCTCTCTGAAGCCGCCGTACTTCCCAATTTACAATGTAGTGCTGATGGTAATTTTCATAGTGCTGATCCTCGCGGTTGAACGGATATTTTTCTTCAGGCTTTCCATGAAGTACGGAAAGAGGAAGGGCGTCATGTTCCTGATTGCAAAGAGAGCGTTCAGAACATCAACAGCCCTGACAGTGCTGGGCGTGCTGTTTGTTGCTGCACTCTTCGTGGCCAACTATACACCGGTCTTTGACGTCCATGGTGCGGTTTCGGGCAATGTCGGAACTGCACAGTTCTCCACAGGAACTGTGTTCGGTCTTTTCACCGTAAGTTCAGTCACCATAAACAATCAGGGCGGAAACAACCTGACATTTGTTATCGTGTCGTCCGGTGATTATTTGTCTTCCGGGGCGACGCCACAATCGGCAAACGAGAGTCTGCTCATAAATTCGAATCTGGCGGGGGGAAACGATTTCGTACCAGCGGGCGGGACAACGACTGCACAGATAAGCACGGTACCCAACGCACATTACTACATTGTGATTTTCTCAAGCTCCGGCGGAGTGCAGGCGCGATATACATTGGACATGAAAGCCTCTCCCTCGATATTGGATGCGTTCATACTGGCTATAGGCATCATACCCGCCTCGGGATATCTTGCAGCCAGCTCAAGAAAGGAGATGGGTCTGCTTAAGTCCGAAACAATTTATACATGATTGCAACGTCTACAGTGGCTGGAGCAGGAATCGTCAACACCGCCCGTGGAAAAGCGTTTATGACACCTGTTGCTAACAGAACTTACGGGATGAAAGGAATGAAAGCATTCACAATAAAAGGTACGTTCAAGATATCGGAGAGAAGATGGCAGGCGTTCAGTATCGAAGTAGCATCTGCCGATGAAGAAGCTGCAAGAGAGAAATTACTGACCATTCTGGGAAGCAGACACAAGGTTCCGCGCAGACTCGTCAGGATAGATACGGTCACACAGCTTGCTAACGCCGACATAACCGATCCGGTAGTGAAACATCAGGTCGGTGCCGACGCGTGAATGACGACGAGCTGAGGCAGGCTGTCTCGGCAATGGATACGATGAGGGCGCAGCTGGAGGCGCTGTCCGAGCAGCTGCAGCTTATCCAGGCATCCATAGGCGAGTTTTCAAGAGCAAGGGACACGGCGAGCAGCTATTCATCTGTTGAGGAGAATGTGGAAGTGATGATACCCGTGGGCGGAGGGGTATATCTGCCGGCAAGGGCGGTGAATACAGGCAGAGGACTCGTTTCGACGGGCGCCGGCTACACGTTCGAGGAGCCTCTGAACAACATCGTAGAAATAATGGATGCCAGGATCAAGGAACTCGTAGAGGCCTCACAGAAGGTTTATGACCGCATGGGGGAAATGCAGAGGCAGATTAACGGCCTTCAGGCCATGATAGAGCAGGAAGCAGAGATGGAGCGGGGGCGTCAGGCAGGCTGATGCTGCATGTTTTCCGCCCTGAAAAAAAGGCTCGGTCTGCTGAAAGAACGAACTGAAGATGAACAGCTCAGCGGTGCCATCGGGGAAGACGGGAAAAAAATCAGGGAAGAAAAGCTGGCCGAGATCTGCTGGGAACTGGAACTCGGTCTTCTCGAGTCTGATGTTGCCCAGCCTGTAGCCGAAGAGATCGTTGCATCCATGAAGAAGGAGCTGAGCGGCAGGAAGATCGCGAGGGGGCGGGACCTGGAGGAGGCGGTCACTGCTGCTCTCAGGGATGCCGTTAAGGGCATCCTCAAGCAGTATGTCGTTGATTTTTACAGTGTTGTGGGCGGGTTGAAAAGACCGACAGTGATCATGTTTGTGGGCATAAACGGAACGGGAAAAACAACCGTTGTAGCAAAGTTTGCCAGCATGCTGAAAAAGAGGGGGTACACCGTTGCGGTTGCGGCCGGAGACACCTTCCGTGCCGGAGCCATAGAACAGCTGAAAGTGCATGGTGATGCGCTAGATGTGCGTGTAGTTTCGCACGAACACGGGGGGGACGCTGCAGCCGTTGCGTTCGATGCGATTGAGCATGCAAAGGCAAGGCACCGCGATTTCGTCCTCATTGACACGGCGGGCAGAATGCAGACAAACAACAACCTTATGGACGAGATGAAGAAGATCAGGCGGGTCGCTGAGCCGGATATCGTGGTGTTCGTTGGAGATTCGCTTGCGGGAAACGACATGATCGAACAGGCGAAGTCATTCAATGAAACGGTGGGGATAGACATGGTCGTTCTCACCAAGATAGACGCGGATGCAAAGGGAGGCAGCGCACTTTCGATAGCAAAGACGATAAACAGACCCATTGCCTTCCTCGGTACAGGACAGAAGTATGACGACCTCATACCGTTCGACGCGGACTGGATGGCAGGCAGGCTCGTCTCGTAAGACGGGCGAGGTGCGCTGGAGAGGCAGGGGATTTTCTGGCAGACTTTGATGTTGTGATTGTTGGCGCGGGTGTAACAGGGCTTTCGACCGCCATGAATCTCAAAGAGCTTGACGCTTCACTGAACATATGCGTTGTCGAGAGAAGTGCAGGCATCGCCATGGGCAACACGTCGAAGAGTGCCTCCGGATTCAGAACGTCGTTCACATCGGGCATCAACAGGATGCTTGCGAAAGCTACCGCAGACTATCTGCTGAAAATCGCTTCCTCGGGCACGGACATAGGGCTAAGGCAGGTCGGATATCTTTTCCTGCTGCCTGAGGACAGGGTTGAACATTTTTTTTCGGTATCGCGTGAACTGGAGAAGCACAACCATGCAATAGAGAGGTTTGACCCGCCTGAACTTGCAGGAAGACTGCCCGGACTCGTGCTGAGGCCGGTCACGGAGGACGCAGCCCTCATGGGACTGAGAGCCATAGGTGGTGCGCTGTACGACAGAGAGGCCGGCATACTTGATCCGGTTAAACTTTGCGAACACTATTACGCCGAGTGCCTGAAGAGAGGGGTGGTGTTTCAGTTCAACACGCCGGTCACTGGATTCATCGCTGAGGCCGACAGACCGCTTGGTATTCCCGGCGAGCCGTTCGCGTGGCAGAATGCACTGGTAAAGGGCGTTTCAACGGCGAGGGGCAATATCAGGGGAAAGGTGGTGGTGGCGGCAGGAACCTGGGCGCCTGCACTGATCAACCAGCTGGGTATCGACGCGAGGGCGAGGCCAAAGACGAGACAGATATTCGTGATGAGGGGGAAGGAGATATCGCCCCTGTACAGGACGGGCGGCTTCAGCAGTGAGGGCATACTTCCGTTCACCTTCCTGCCCGGGGGCGTCTATCTGAGACCGGAAGCCGGCGAGGAGGCTTTCGACATTGGTTTTTCGGACGAGTTCGGCAGACAATACGGCTTCGAAGAGGAGCCGAAACCGGAGGAGAGCTTTTTTGAACTCAACATAAGGCCGCCCCTGAAGGAATATTTTCCGCAGTTCAGTGGAATCAGGCCCTCCGGAAGCTGGGCGGGCCAGTACATAATCAACAGCTTCGACGGCAGTCCAATCGTTTTCGACGAATACGGCATGATCGTGGTCACAGGCATGAGCGGAAGCGGCATACTCAAAAGCTACGCCACCGGCAGAGTGGCGGCCTCACTGTGCATGGGACTCGAAAAAGCGGATCTGGGCAACGGCACTTCAGTCAGGACCGCGGCGCTGGGCTACATTAACAGAAAGGCCGACACGGAAGAGATGGTATTCTGATTGAGCGCATGTCTCATGCGGCAGTCATGGATGAGAATATAGCGGCCATCACCTTTGCATCTGCGGCAAGATTGCTGACGAGCGAGAACTCATTCGGCTGATGAGCCATACCGCATTCGGTACTCCAGACTGCGGCCTGGAAACCTCTCATGCGCACGATGTTTGCGCATGTTCCGCCGCCGATGCCGACGAAGTGCGGCTCTATGCCCCTCAATTCGCTAACGGCCTCGAATGTCCTCATGGCTATGCCGGATTTCCGGGACGTCGGCTCTGCGGCCGTGCTCTTCTTAAAAACATCAACAGCTATCTTTGCGCCTGTCTGCTCTCCGAATATATGTGCCAGATTCCTCATGTCCGAGAGCACCTTTGCAATGCTGTACGATGGAAGAATTCTGCAATCAAAATAGAATTCGTCGGTGCCCGGTATGGTATTGACATTTTCCACGTTGGAGAGGCGTTTTGTGGGTTCGAACGTCGAATGCTGAACAGGGTCAAAGAGCGGATCCCTTGCATCGTATTTCGCATAGAGATAGTCGGTCGCAAACGCCATGTATCTCGAAGCGGCGAGGCCCGCGTTTATGCCCGAATCGGGGCGGCTTGCGTGCGTCTGCCTGCCCGTGGTGCGTACCCTGGCCCAGAGGGAGCTCTTCTCAGCTATCTCAATTTCATCTCCCTTCTCGTTTCCGGAATCGGGAACGAGGAACTCATCCCCTTGTGAAAATGCGTGCTGTGCTGCCATATATCCTATGCCTTTCGCGCTGCCGAGCTCCTCATCGCTCACAAAGGCAATCTTCACCGCGGGAGCCAGATTGGCCTCGAGCACTGCCCTTGCGGCATATAGAGACGCTATGAGAGACTGCCCGTTGTCTTCGGCACCCCTTCCATAGAGTTTTCCGTTCCTCACCAGAGGATCGAACGGGTCGTGATTCCACAGCTTCCTGTCGCCGACCGGAACCGTATCCATGTGTGATATCACCCACAGGGATTTTTTTCCCTTCCCGAGGGTTGCGACGATGTTGGGCCGCAGGCCGCGCTTTGCCTTCCTGTCTGGTGCATCAAATCTGTTTATATCCGTCAGGCCATTTTCCTTCAGCAGGGAAACGAGGAATTCTCCCCTGTCATATTCCCCTTCGCCCCCGGACTCCGGGCTTATGGCCGGGATGCGAACCATGTCGGCCAGGGAGCGGACCATGTCCTTCTCAAATGATGCGACTGCGCTTACCAGCTTGTTGTTGATTTCCATTGCGATACCGTGGGGAAAAGCACCGGGTAAGTGATAAACATTGCCCGCGGCGTGTCTCCGATCTAGCTTATTCTCGGCGGTTTTTCGACCGGTACCATTTCAACACGCACACCGAGTTCCTTCATGAGTTCGAGTCCCATATGCTCAGGATAGTCTTCGCTGTAAACGACGCGTCCAATGCCGGCGTTTACAATCATCTTTGCACACGTGTTGCATGGAAGAATGGTCGAGTATATCGTTGCACCAAAGGCGCCGGGACCGGCCTGTATTATTGCATTCTGTTCCGCGTGAACGGCCGTGCATATCTCCATCTTTGTGCCGGAAGGTATCTGCAGGATGTCTCTGATGCAGCCTATATCGTCGCAGTGTTTCATGTTTCTGGGATTGCCGTTGTAGCCGCTGCTCACTATGTGATTCATGTCATCAACAATAACGGCGCCTATCTGCCTCCCGTTACGCACACACGTGCTCCTCTCGGATATTACATAGGCGAGCTTCATGTAGTACACATCGCGGGGCGTCCGGTGCTTCTTCTCTGCGGCATGGCTGTCCGTTTTCATGACACCAGGACCATGTCGGCAGGGGATTAAAAATGTAAGCGCAGGATAACCGGATTGCTAGCCTTATTAGGGAGTGTGCATAAGGTATGCTCACGGATGGTCAAGATGGATTGGGGCTCGAAGGCGGAGCAGAAGGAAGTCATACTGACAGTAATCTCATCGATTCTGATTGTTACAGTCCTGCTCGCAGGCATGTATGCCTACACGGGAAACTGGCCCCCCATGGTCGTTGTTGAATCAGGAAGCATGCAGCACAGTTCCACTTATGCATACCTCGGAGACCTGAACATTGGCGACATGGTTCTGGTCAAGAAGGTCTCCTCTCCATCACAGGTTGTCACCTATGTGCAGGGGGTGTCCCGTTCCTACTCCACGTATGGCGAAGCAGGCAACGTGATCATCTACAGACCGTACGGGAGCGATGCTGTCGTTCCGATAATACACCGTGCAATTGTCTATATCCAGTATAACAGCAGCGGAGGCGGATACAACATACCCTCCCTTCGGGACATTCCGCAGTCGCAGTGGTATGTCATGTCCCCGCAGGGGCAGGCTCATTATAT
Organism: Candidatus Sysuiplasma acidicola; assembly: GCA_019721035.1. Lineage (NCBI taxonomy): Archaea > Methanobacteriati > Thermoplasmatota > Thermoplasmata > Candidatus Sysuiplasmatales > Candidatus Sysuiplasmataceae > Candidatus Sysuiplasma > Candidatus Sysuiplasma acidicola. Next base: position 30,891 of record JAHEAA010000001.1, on the reverse strand, counting down.
CTACAACATCAAGTACAATGTGAAAATCCTGGACGTCGGGTATACACATTCACCCGTGATCATACCCATCGCTCTGATGATACAGCAGGCAAAATCCAGCGGATTCATAACAATGGGCGATCACAATCATGCAGTATTCGGCGAGAACGCAACTGATCAGGCACTGGGGATTTTTCCGCTGCCGGTAAAGATACAATGGGTCGAGGGCGTTGCGCAGGGGTTGCTTCCCTATGTCGGGCTGGTGAAGCTCATGGTCAGCGGAGGGCTGCCTCCCGGCACACCACGGAACAGTGTGTACGCGCTCGTGATCATCATTGTTGCGGTCGTCGGAGGAGCCATCGCGTCTGAATTCGTGTTTGAATACTGGAAGTCTCTGAGAGCCGAAAAGAGCGAAGACGAGGCCAAACCAGAGGACAAAGAACGGTCAGATTAGCGTGGTCTGCAGCCTCGCATGTGTGTTCTTGTAGTCGCTCAGCAGTTCGTCACTCACGAGCAGATCGCGCGTTTCGGTAGCGGGAACGGCAAGCTCGATTTCCTTCGTACGCCCGCCACGTCCGAACGAGCGCACCCTGGCACGAACTATGCCGAGCATGTCGAGTTCAGAAATGAGATCCCCAATCCTCCGCTGAGTAAGTGCCTGTACGCCGATGGAGAGGCAGAGACTGTGATAGGTGACATATATGTCGCCTGTGGTCATTATTTTCCTCTTCTCGGCATTTATAACCATTGAGAGGAGGAGCAGTTTGGACTGGTACGGAAGAGTGCGTACGGTCTCAGTCACGGTATCGAGTTCGATTTTATTCTTTGCCCTGTACACATCGTCGGCGAGCACCGTCGTCCTGCCCTCCCTTTCGGCGGACTCGGCTGCCACCCTGAGCAGTTCCAGCGCCCTGCGGGCGTCGCCATGTTCCTGGGCCGCGAGCGCTGAGCACAACGGTATGACGTCGGGCACGAGACTGTCTTCATGAAAAACCAGCCTTGCACGTGCAGTCAATATGTCGCCGAGTTCGGCTGCATCATACGGTGCGAAGACGATCCTTTCTTCCCCGAGTCTGCTCTTGACCCTGGCATCCAGGAAATCTGTGAACTTGAGGTCGTTGGCAATGCCGATGATGGAGAGTTTTGAATATTTCAGATCGTCATTTATTCTGGAAAGATTATAAAGCAGATCGTCTCCCGCTTTGTAGACGAGCCTGTCAACCTCGTCCAGAACCACGATCACCAGCCGCTTGAGTGCGTCAACCCTCTCCCTGAATAACGAATACACCCGTTCCATGCTCCAGCCGTTGTATGGCGCCCGCTCTTCCGGATCTTCAATGAATTTGTTGACTATGAACTGAACAACGCTGTAATTTGTATCGGCCTCGCAGCAATTCACATACACGAACTCCATATGCCTGACTGCCGAAGGAGCCTTCGAGGCTTCATTTGCGATGAATTTTACAGTTGCCGTCTTGCCTGTCCCTGTCTTTCCGAATATGAGCACGTTTGAGGGCCTGTCACCCCTCAGACCTGTTGAGATTATTGCAGCCATCTGGTCTATTTCCTTCTCCCTGTGAGGAAGAGCCTTGGGTAAATATGATGGCCGAAGCATCTCCCGATCGCTCTTAAAAAGCGAACCGATTGTAATATACTTCTCGAATATGTTGGGGCGGGCGGTCGATTCGTATACGGCTTCCTGTTCATTCATCAAAAATCAATAACTCCCACCAGTCTAAGAGGTAAGAGAACAGTAAAAATTCGGTTATACTAAAACGTTCTTATTATCTCTCTCTTCGACTAAATTAGTAACTCCCAAACATCTAATGATATAATAAAATAAAATTATTTGAAAATATTCCGAAAGGAGTAATTTGCGATAACAGCAAGAATAGAGAGTCCACCATTTCCACTGGAACCATTGAAGATGTGTCTTACTATCGGAATTACCTTCTCTGCCTTAATCGAATGAGTTGAAACTATGGTTGGATCGCGTGCATTTTACGCGTTGTAAAATAACAATTACCTGACAACTACATTCACAGTACATTTTGCATTTAAGTTATAATTTTACAATTATTCAATCATAAACACAAAACAAACAATCAGACCAATAGATCACGAACACAAAATAACTGTTTCCACAGGAAACGGTACTCTCTCTTATTCAACTTCAGGTTTAGATTTTAAACTGCCTCTTCTTGTCAATAACCATATCCTCATATTTTCGCGGGAGAACCCAGGCAAGATACTCTATTTCTTCGAGATTCTTGACAAATTTGGCCTTGCTGTCCACTTTGAGATATTTCATGAGCTCAAACGTCTTTTTCACAGAGTCGACAAACCACCATAGGCCACCGACGAGCATGATCGGTCCGATGACAAGCAACCAGTAGAGCCATGAACCAATCGCCTTTATTGCCGGCTGAAAACCCAACAGGTATGCAGGCAGTTTTGGTACAAACAGCCCTAGTGCTGACACGAACGTGATCACAACACCTATCGCAAGCATCAGCACAGACAACTCGAATCTGAACTCCCTGGTGAAAGCTTTTGCCATCGGGTAACATCAAGAGTCCATACTATATTTAAACGATTCATATCCGCTCCGCCTCGCACAGCCAGATTTTTTAACCCGGGGAAGATTGATATGACAGCAAGAGGAGCGTATGAGGATGTGCATACACATTGGCCTCGACGACACAGATTCGGCGAAAGGCATGTGCACAACATACGCGGTCACCGAACTTATAAGGGTTTTAGATTACCCTGTACTTCTCGGCTACCCGCGCCTGGTACGCCTGAATCCCAACATACCGTGGAAGACACGCGGCAACGGCGCCCTCTCGTTTACCATCGGCGGGGCGGCTAAAACAGCATTCAGGATTGGTGAAATTGCCGGTAAACCAGTCCTTGCGTCGTTCGAGGCAGACGGAGAGAGCCTGGACACGCGCAACATTGCAGAAAAAGTGTCCGCAGCCATTGGAGAGATTGCGGAACTCGATGAGGAAAATACGAATCCCGGAGTCATTGTCTGTGCCTCAAGACCGCCTTCTTCACTTTACTGGAGGGCTGTGAGATATGTTGTGGACAGAGAGGAGGCTGTAGCTGCCTGCAGAACGGCTGACGCGATCGTCACAGAATGGAAAAATGGAAGGGGCATCATCGGCGCTTCGGCTGCAGTGGCATGGCAGCCCGGAAGAAGGACATATGAAGTCATCACCTACAGGGACAGGGCTCGATGGGGCAGGGCCAGACAGGTGAGCGAGGAAGACGCATCAATGCTCGATGAGCGGTTTCCCTCAACATTCAACAATTATGACACCGAAACTAGACACATGTGCATATCCCCCGCATCCCCCTGCCCCGTCCTGTTCGGCATAAGAGGCAGCGATCCTGCCGTTCTCCCCGGTGCCATGGAATCCATACGATCCGAGCACATTGACCGCTGGCTTATATTTGAATCCAATCAGGGTACCGACGACCACATCATCAGACTGTCACAGGAACCGGAGCAATTCTGCTCATATGCCGTTACCGGGCAGGTTGCTACAAAACCGGCGACAATCCCTGGCGGTCATGTGTTCTTTGAACTCCGGTACGGGACACGCACCATTACCTGCGCTGCGTTCGAAGAGACAAAGAATCTCCGTAACACTGTGAGAAAGCTGGTTCCGGGCGACGACATCACGGTCTGGGGTGCATACAAGGCAGGACTGAAAGGCGCCGCTTTGAATTTAGAGAAGATCCAGATACTCTCTCTGGTGAAGAGATTCGTAAAGGTAGGAAATCCCCTGTGCACGAACTGTGGAAAAAGCATGGAGTCGATCGGCAGAGGGATGGGCTATCGGTGCAGGGCTTGCGGAACGAAGGCTTATGAGCCCAGGCTCAGGGAAGTCGATTGCGAACTCTCAACAGGTGTTTATTCTACAACCACCTCTTCACGAAGGCATCTTTCAGAGCCATCGGAGCTCATGGTTGGCCGTGTCATTGAGAAGGCAGCCAATAATTAACGGGAAAGTGATAATTAGCCTTTCGCACCTAGTGCCATACGATCTGCATGGTGAAACAAACGCTTGAGGATGCAGTTATCGTCTCTGCGGTCAGGGTTCCTGTAGGCAAATTTGGCGGAGCTTACAGGGAAACATCTGCAGTTGAGCTAGGGAAAGCCGTGGTGAAAGGCGCCATTGAAAAAGCATCTCTGTCTCCCTCCGATGTGGATGAAGTGATACTCGGAAACGTTCTGCCAGCTGGCCTGGGGCAGTCGCCCGCGAGACAGTGTGCACTCGGCGCCGGCGTGCCCGTTGCCTCCGGTGCGTTCTCGCTTAACAAGGTATGCGGTTCCGGCCTCAAGGCACTCATGCTGGCAGCAAACTCGATTCGTGTAGGAGAACATGAGATTATTGTTGCGGGGGGCATCGAGAATATGAGTATGGCGCCATATCTCTCTGCATCAACCCGCTGGGGAAGTAAATACGGCGATCTCCTCCTCATGGACTCCATGATACATGACGGATTATGGGACGCTTACAATGATTTCCACATGATGATCACGGGAGAAATTGTTGCCGAGAGGCACAATGTGACGAGGGAGGAGGCCGATATGTTTGCATACCAGAGTCACATGAAAGCGGCCATGGCGACTGAAGAGGGATTCTTCAGGGAGGAGATGCTGCCTTTTCATGTGCTGCGTGCCGGTGAGAAGGTGGCGATGACAAAAGACGAGGGCATACGTCCGGATTCAACAATCAAGAAACTTTCCTCGCTGGAGGCAAAGTTCAAGAAGGGTGGAATATGCACCGCTGGCAACTCCTCACAGCTCAGCGACGGCGCTTCAGCGCTTGCCGTCATGTCCTCAGCGAGGGCCGAAAAAATAGGCATAGAACCGCTTGCCCGGATTGTGGATTATGTCACCGGGGGCACAAGGCCCGAATGGGTTATGGAGGCGCCCATTGAAACAACAAGGAAGCTGCTGAAGCGCAACAACATGAGCATAGACGACATAGACCTGTTTGAGCACAATGAGGCGTATGCAACCGCCAGCGTTGCCGTGAGAAAAGCGCTCGGCGTCGATGAAAAACGCTTCAACATAACGGGCGGTGCTGTGGCGATGGGCCACCCTCTGGGCGCCAGCGGCGCAAAGATTACGACAACACTGCTGCACAATATGAAGAGGCTGAAGAAAGACAGGGGCATATCCACACTCTGTCTTGGCGGAGGAAATGCCGTATCGATGCTCTTTGAAAGGTGCTGAAATGCAAAGGATTGGCGTGATCGGGCTGGGAACGATGGGGGCTGGTATAGTGCAATCGGGCGCAGAAGCAGGATGCAACGTTGTGGCCATCGATGTCTCCGAGGAAATTGTTGCCCTGGCCCTGGAGAGAGTTAAACAGGGGCTGGACAAGCGGGTGGAAAAGGGGAAGCTCGATGCCCGGTCTGCTGCGTTCGCGATGGCCAGTATCCATGGAACGACAAAATTCAGCGAACTGGACGGATGTTCGTTTGTCATCGAGGCTGTATTCGAAAAGCAGGAACTGAAGAAGGCAGCGATTGAGAAAATAAGTGCTTCGGTCGGGGACGGCACCGTGATTGCCACAAACACCTCCTCAATTTCCATCACCCTTCTTTCCAGATACTCGAAAATGCCGGAAAATTTCGTCGGGATGCACTTCTTCAATCCAGTGCCGCTGATGCCGCTCGTGGAAATCGTCAGGGGTTACCTCACATCCGACTCGACGGTGTCTGCAGCCGTATCGCTGGCAAAGAGCATGAAGAAGCAGACCATTGAAGTCATGGACTATCCGGGTTTCGCATCCAACAGGATACTCATGCCTATGATAAACGAAGCCGTATTCGCTCTCATGGAAGGCGTGTCCACACGTGAAGGCATCGACGGCGTCATGAAACTCGGAATGAACCATCCGATGGGCCCTCTCGAACTTGCCGATTTCATAGGACTCGATGTATGTCTCGACATACTCAACGTTCTATACTCCGGTTTCAAAGATCCGAAATTCAGACCCGCTCCTCTTCTTGTCAACATGGTCAATGCAGGAAAACTGGGAAGGAAGAGTGGAGAAGGATTCTACCGTTATTGACACATCGCCGCTCAACGCCAGACCCCCCGGAACCACGCCCAGTCTGGAGACAGGTTAAATACGAACACATATGTAATCGGGCACAGAGGCAATGAGTCAAACAACTGCATCGGGTGGCCCGGAAGGTTCCACTTATATTTCATTTTCAAGGGAGGAGTGGAAGAGGCTCCGTGATTCTACTCCCCTCTCGCTGTCCCCGTCGGATCTTGAAAGCATAAGGGGAATAAATGAAAAGATTTCCATTGCTGAAGTGGAGGACATATTCCTTCCTATATCCCGTCTCCTTAACCTCTACTATCGCGGCTCCAGGGAGCTGTATGAAGCAAGGAGGACATTCCTGGGCACTGACCACGAGCGCATACCTTTCATTATCGGTGTTGCCGGAAGTGTGGCCGTCGGCAAGAGCACCACATCCAGAATACTCAAGGCGCTCATATCCGCATGGCCCTCCTCACCCGTCGTCGATCTGATTCCAACTGACGGCTTTCTCTTTCCGAACAGCGTGCTGGAAAGCAGGAAACTGATGAACAGGAAGGGCTTCCCGGAAAGCTACGATCTGAGGAAGCTCATACATTTCCTTTACAGACTGAAATCGGGAGAAGACAGTCTTTCAGTGCCGGTTTACAGCCATGTGCGCTACGATATTGTTCCAGGAGAATACACAACTGTGAGCTCGCCTGACATAGTCATACTCGAGGGGCTCAACGTGCTCCAGACCAGGAGCGTGAAATCGGCAAAGGAACCGGAACTTCTCGTGTCCGACTTCTTCGACTTTTCCGTTTACATCGACGCGGAAGAAGCGTTTGTAAAGAAGTGGTATATGGAACGCTTCAGGGTGCTGAGAGACACAGCCTTCCGTCGCGAGGACTCCTATTTTCACGGCATGGCCGGTCTGTCAGATAATGAGGCGGATGCTATCGCATCGAGAATCTGGGATGAGATAAATGCGGTGAACCTGCGTGAGAACATAGCTCCAACCAGGCACCATGCACATCTTATACTGGAGAAGGGAAGCGATCACAGCATAACCGGCGTCCGAATGAGAAAAATATGATTTAACTGGCACATCGCCGGGCTGGGTCCCAGGCAACGGACAGGGACGCATGCATATACACAGACCATTGCCGGTGTTCCCCATAACCTTTAAACAGGGCTTTTGATTCCTACCGGAGGACTACATTTGACCGCAGCGCCGCATTATGGCAATCCGAACAGAATTGTATTTGCAGCATGGCTCGGCTGGCTCATGGATGGTTATGTGACCATAAGCTATCTGATTCAGGTCGGTACGGTCAGCCCGCTTTTCTTCCCCGCCTCACTGAGCCTGTTCTATTTTCTTGCGTTCGGCGTCAACGGTGTCGCAAGAGCCCTGGGCTCAGCTGTCCTGGGCAATTTCATCGGAGACAGGATAGGCAGGAAGAGAATGCTAGTTCTAACAGTGGGTCTTTTCTCCCTTTCTACCGCCTCGCTCGGCCTCCTGCCCACATACCAGCAGGCTGGGATCATCGTGTCTGTTGCCGTATTTGTTCTTCTCTTCCTGATGGGTATATTTGCCGGTGCGGAATATGGCGGAGGCACAGCGCTCTCGATGGAAAGCGTCCCTCCCGAAAAGAGAAACCTTTACGGTGCGTTTGTCCAGAGCGGATTTGGCTGCGGCTACGCGATACTCGCCGGAGTCTTCACGCTCATTTACCTTTTGACGGGCCCCGCTGGATACGCAACCATTGGATGGAGACTGCTCTTCCTCTCTACGCTCGTGCCTGGTATACTCACATTATTCATACGTTCCCTCACGCCCGAGTCGCAGGTATTTGAGGAGACGGAGCGTAAAGGCGCGGTTGAAAAGACCCCTCTGCTGAAGATGTTCAGAGAAGTGTGGGGGCGACTCGCTGCTGTCGTGATGATTACCGCGGGCCTCCTTTACATAAATGCTTCCACCTTTTCGCTGTATCCGCTGATACTGGAAACCGTAAACGGTTTCAAGAACGGGATCTCGGGCATCGCTCTCATAGTCATAAACCTCATCTCAATCGCAGGCGTGATACTGGGAGGTTTTTTTGCAGCGCGCACAAGGGACAGGGCCGGCTACATACTCAAGTACACAGTGCTCTTTCTGGTTATTTCGCTCCCCGTAGATCTGTTTGCATTCGGCAGAAATGTGTTCCTGGTCATGTCTCTCTTCTCGGTCCAGGCTTTCTTTGAGGCAATGATCTTCTCCACATTGCCTGCTCTCATGTCGGAAGCATTCAGCAAAAGATACAGGACCACGGCAGTCGGTTTCGCATACAACCTCGGCGCCACATTCGGTGCCTTTGCGCTGGTGATCGTTCCACTGACCGCCTCTATTGCCGGCTGGGGAACAGCCTGGATATCAAATATACTGGTCGCCGGTGTGCTCATGATGGCCGGAACGGCACTATCGCTCAGCATCTGGTCTGCAAGGGATGACGCGGGGAAACTGGACCTCATTACGGAATGAGTGCCTGCGAATCTGCCCTGCGTAGCAAGGGCTTCCGGTCCATCACTGTCTAACTGAAAGCCATCCCTTTATGGGCGCAACGCCAGGAATCTCCCAGTCGTTCCACATCTCGTCCACTTTGGACTGCACAAACTCAAAATCAGAGTCTATGAAGTGCGAGAATCTTCCCTGCTTTTCCAGGTACTCCCTTACCGGCACGCGTTTCGTTTTACGCGCATCGTATGTGTAAACCACTTCTCCCTTTATGATTTCATAGAGGGGGAAAATGCCTGTCTTGATTGCCAGCTGGCCCAAATCACCGGAGTAACGCGGATGGTAGTCCCACCCTTTCGGACAGGGATCCATCGTGTGTATCAGTGTCGGTCCGCCAACAGAAAGCGCCTTTTTCACCTTGTTCATGTAATCCATGGGCGGGAATGTTGCGCAGGCTGTTGCGACATACTTGCAGTTTGGATGGCCGATGGCTATCATGGGCGCGAGATTCTTCTTCCACTTCTCGTGCATTATTCTCTTCTTTGAACCCGTCGGAGTGAATGTGGTCTGTGCGCCCCAGGGCGTCATGTTTGTTGCCTGTATGTCCGTGTTGGCTGCAGACTCGTTGTCATAGATGATTATCAGCATGTCATAATCCGTCTGCATCGCACCGGATATGCCTCCCAGGCCCATGTCGCCCCCGCCCAGGTCGCCGGAAAAGTTGATTACATTAATCTTCTCCTGGGGAATCTTGCCTTTTCTCATCAGCGCCTTCAGACCCGCAGCCATACCGACGGCCGATGCCCCGCCGCCCCCGAGTTGTGTATGCATCCAGGGGACGACCCAGGGTGTTGTCATGTAGCTGGTGTTAGCCACATACATGCACCCTGTCGCGCCTGTAACAACAGTTCTCGGTCCGGATGCCTTTGCAAAGTCACGCATCACAAGTGCAGACTCACATCCCTGACAGGTCCTGTGGCCCGATGTATAGAATTCCTCCATGTCAATTCCATGGACGCTCTTGTAGAGCTTCGCGTCTTTAAATTCCTCTTTGGACACTCCCGTCGTAGTTGCCATTTTACTCACCTCTCTTATTATTCATTCGTACTTTGATATCGCCCTTTTCGCTGCCTTCCCTTACTCTTATCCATGTGACCAGGTTGCCTTCCCCTTTATGGTTCTTTGTTATCTCGGCCATTCTTGCAACGTCCTCAATCGATATTTCCCTGCCTGCGAGACCGCCTATGAAGTCTACAATTCTCGGTCTGTTCCTGGAATTGTAAAGTGCCGAGCGCACATCGTTGAATAGCACGCCCCCGTCATCCGGGCCTCCGTGGGCAAAGTCACGATCTATCACGCCGATTGCCGCAACTTCGGAGAGGCTCTCCCTCAGTTCTTCGGCCGGGAACGGCCGGAACCATCTCAGCTTTATGTACCCTACCTTCTGCCCCTTTTCCCTGAGAAGCTTTACTGCCGCTTTGGCGGCGGATGACACTGTACCCATTCCAATGAGTGCTATCTCCGCATCTTCCATCATGAATTCCTCGAAGAACGGATTCTGGTAGGAGCTCTTGAAGACCTCATTGTATTCCTTGTAAGCTTTGTATATGACCCCTCTGGCTCTCCTGGCAGCTTCCCAGTTCTGTCTTCTTATTTCCATTCCCCAGTCTTCATTTATCTGCGGCGCAATGGAAACGGGATTGTCGGGATGCATACGCCTGCTGCCCAGGTCGTATGGAGGAAGGAATTTCTGAACGGCTTCCTTCGTCGGTATTTTCACAATGTGCTGCGAATGTGTAAGGTAGCCGCCATCAATTGCGACTGCGCATGGCATCATGACCAAAGGGTCTTCTGCCACTCTGTATGCAATAAGTGTCGTATCCAGAGCTTCCTGTGCAGTCGATGCCCATACGATGAGCCACCCGAGGTCTCTGACAAGCATAGCATCGTTGTGCTCCACTCCGAACGCTCCCGGGTCATCGAGTGCCCTGTTTCCTACAAGTGCCACCAGCGGCAGCCTGTCAGTGGCTGTCGCAGCAAGCGCTTCAGTGGCATACAGCCACCCTGTGCCGCTGCTGCCCGCAAAAGCCCTCGCACCAACCGAGGATGCATGCTTCGCGATCTCGAACTGTGAATGTTCTCCGTCCGCGATAATGTACTCCGAATCAAACTTCCCGTCAGCAATGAACTTGGCAAGCCTGTCCATGACACCCGTGTACGGCCTTATCGGGTACGCCGAGAATACATCGATATCTGCAAGCCTAACCGCATGCGCAACGGCATCGGTTCCAGTCGCAAGTTCCTCACTTTCATAGATCTTTCTGTCAACGAGCTCTGTAACCATTCAATTCCCTCCACTTGCTTTGAAGGGCACAGGAACCTTGATCTCCGTATGCTTCTCCCCCTTGCCGGTAACCGGCGAAGGCATGAAGCGAGCCGTCCCCTTCTTCTCTTCAATCATTTTCACATAGGCCTCGGGATTCTTTTTGTATAATTCCCACGGGCTGTTGTTGTTGTCGAAGTTAAGCTCATCCACCATGACTATGCAGTCATTCACAGGGCAGACCTGTGCGCATCTACCGCAGCCTGTGCAGTATTCATAGTTGACATCATACAATCCATCGGCTGCTGGATCGAAGCACTCGTCGGGGCAGTCGTACCAGCACAGTGTGCACTTGATGCATGTGTCAAAACGTATTACGGGCCTTTGCGTCTTGCTTGTTCCACGCTTGAAATCTGGATTCCTGTTCTGTCCCCTCGGTCCCATCTTGAATCCTCTCGCAACACTCTTCACAGCGATCCCTTCCTCGAAATTCTCCCAGGACGGGAGTTTCGGTTTCGGATATGGCCAGACTATCCCTTCGCTGGGATGCACTTCCCTGACTGCAACGGAGTCATAAGCTTCCTGGACGCCCTTTACCTTTCCTTCGTCGACGTACTTCTTCCTGACGTATTCTTCAACGGTCTTAATGCCTACTACATCAGGTGCAACCCTCGCAATCGCCGCAAGCGTCCTGACATCTGTCAAATCGTCCCTGTAATACCAGAGACCTGCAAAACTCTGATCGCCTGGCAGGATTGCAATGTTGTAACTGAACGGCTTCTTTTCCAGATGTTTTATAAGTTCCTCCGGTTTTCTCCGTGAAATGACAAGGAGCGTACCGCCTGCGATTACTTTTTCGTTAATCGGCCTTATCCCGTAGTGCCCCCACGGCTCCAGCCCCTTTACCATTGTGTCGTCCAGCACGACAACAACATTTGCCCTGTCGATGTCCATGCTTGCGCTTGCAACAGCTTCAAGATCATCCTCTGAAAGTTTGTCGGAGAAGAAAGCGAAGTTGGCACACGGCACACCATTTCTCTGCGGGTCGTCGCTGTACCTGCCGTTGGAGAAGGCTGTTTTTCCCTCAGAATGTGCAGCATAGACCAGGTCATTTGTAATTCTGTATGCCAATGACTTCTGGAATATGCCCCTGTAATTGACCTCAAGCCGGAGTACCGACTTTTCCAAATCCGCCGTGGAAACTGTACCGTTTTCCTTACTGTGATTATTTCCGCCCATATCGATTCGCCTTTACCGATTTTAGTTGGATTCATGCTCTAACAATAAAGATTTTATGTTGAACAGGTACCAACCTCTGTTTTTCTTCTGAACTGGCATTCAACGGTGCACCGGGTGGTACGTAGAGGCAACAGTTGATAAACCGATTTCGGAGTTTACAAAGACGGTGGCAAACGTCCCCTGAAGCTAAATCTGTATATGTGAATAAAAAATGTATAAAAATAATGTTTGCCGGGAATGCGGCACGTCCGCAATCCCGGTGTGTTTGTTTTTCAGGCTTCTCCCGAACTACCGTTTTTCATAGCCGGTCGGTATTTTTCTGTTTCCGATGAGGCCGCTGAAGAATGCAGTTGCCACACCTACCCAGATGAGTGCTATCCCGACCCCTACAACCACCTGCGAACTGCCATCAACCCCGACGACGCTAATCAGGAAACCGATCGCCATGATGACAAAACCCAATATGAACACGACCGTGTCAGAAACGTCAATCAGACCTTTGTGATCGGTGTATTCCATCTCTTCGGTCATTCGTCTCCCCCCTTCACCTGTTCAGTGCGTGTGGCTGTGATCTTGTTCATTATCTCAGCAGGAACGGGTCGGTTCAGTTTCTGTCTGATCCTTGCGTATTCCTCTTCGGTAGGCTGCTTCACAAATGCCCATATCAGGAAGGCACCTATCAGTGAGAAGCCTGCGCCCAGATAGAATACGAGCGGCCAGTTATTGGTTGCCGCGAGGATTGCCGCTGCAACAATGCCTGCGAAAGCACCGCCTATGACTTTGAAGACATAATTGCTTGACCAGTTCTTTGCAGCGTTGTTCTCTCCATAGTAGTCTGTTGCAATCAGCAGAGCGAAGACAAAGCAAGCACCGGATACTGCACCACTCACAACCGCGAAGAATGCCCAGAGCATCGCGTCATGAATCTCACCTGCATAAAGCGTTGCCAGACCACCCAGACCCATTATCAGGTATGCTATGTAGAACATCCTTCTTCTTCCAATGATGGTCGATATGTAGCCCATCGTTGGCCGGCCAATGCCATCAGTGAATGCAAATCCAGCCGCGCCGACTGTAAACACAACAATGCCGGACTTAAGTCCCATGGCAACACCGAATGGCGCATAGAACCCGACATTGAAAAGAGATGCGCACAGTCCGAGAGTAAAGGCTGCAATTAGTGCATTTCCCGCTCTTGAGGCCCAGAATTCACGCGTTTCAAACTGGGCAACCGCCGGGGGATTGTTTTTAAGCTCTCTTGACTTTAATTTGCCTTTTCTGGCTGCAATGGGGTCCACATCCTTCGGCCACCAGTATTTCGGTGGATCACAGACAAGGAAACTTGCGATAAGCATGCCGATGCCAAGAATTATGCCAGTTGCGTACAGCACTGGAATGAAATCGTTCGTGTGGAAATAGGCTGCGTAGTAAATAATGAACGGAACTGAACCGTAGGCCCATGCACCGTCGGCGAATCCCAATCTCCATCCTCTCTTGTCCGGGAACCATTTGGTTACAACATGGCCCCCTGTCGCATACCCCGCGCCTGAACCAAAGCCGCCAATGGCAGCGTAGCCCGCATAAGAAATCCAAGGTGCAAACGAATGTGCGAGAAAATAATAACATACTGCAACAAGAGGGACAGCCATAAGCATCGTCCTTCTTGGAGATATGAGACCCTTTTCACGCAGCCAACTGTATGTGTATGCGATTATAGTCGCTTCGAACAGAACGTATACCGTGTAATTGAAAAACGCCAGGGAATAATTCCATCCATAGTACTGTATGACTGTTGTGGATGCAACTCCCCATCCATATTCAATAACACTTCCGAAGAAGAAGCACATCCAGGCTCCCCAAAGCAGCGTTCTCCTGCCCTGGCCGATGCCCACACGTTTTGTTATGCCTTTGACATCTTCTCCCACTCTGTACTTTCTCCCGGCATCATCGACAATTATCCGGTACTCACCATAAGGAGATTTGTATACTTGAGAAGTTTCCGCCCCCATAACTTCACCTTGTGTTGTCAAACAAAAATCTGAATTATAAGCTTTACTTGTACAGGTTTAAGTGTTCTGCACATGATTCCAGCGTGAAACTCTCAGATTATTTTATGGTGATCACTGATTTGGTCTGGTCACTAATTCTGGACAAGAGGATTAAGGGGGCAGACCAGCACAATAACACTTTAGTCCGCATTCCACACACGCATGAACACGCTGATGCCTTTCAGTTACCTACTGTTCCTTCCCTGGCTTGTTCACAACTATATTGCCTCAGGACAGCTCGTATTTTCGGATAGAGCGGAGAAGGGGGCAGACAGAAATTGTGGAAACTGTAGATAATTTGCCTTACTGGAATCCTGTGCTGACACATGCAGCTCGCGCACTAGCAGGCTCGTTTTCAAAGCAAACATGCGGTTTTTTTGCAACTGAATATAGGCAATCTGTTTCAGCGTCATGTTTAATATCAGGTTGTTTTCTTTAGTAACCGGGGTGTGAAATTCCCGGGCAGCCGACTGACTTCAACACAGACAGAGCGAGACGCCGGGAAAAAGGTTCTGGAGATTTATCCGGTGCCATTTCACTCCGGTTTTAAATACTATCAGATTGCAATAGTCGCCATTCTGTTCGTTTCAGGCATAATTCTGTTTTCAAAGGGATTCTCAGGGTTTCCATGGCTTGTGGGCTTTGTATACTTCATATATTTGTGGAGGGCTTCCCGGTCTGACAAGGGAAACAGCGTAGTCATAACAGATACAAAGGCAATAGTGATGGCGGCCGATAAGAGGGGAGAGCGGAAACCAGTCAGCACTTTCGATCTTGCAGATGTTGAAATTATTGCTCAGAACAAGCGTTCGCTTCCGGTCCAGGACAGAGAGCGGGTAAATTTCGGCAAACCGAAGGTGAGCATAGACAGCCGGATGGTCGGCGATCTTGTGTTCATTCAGGGCGACAGGCTGCTCTTTAAGTTTGCAGGAGCCCGTGATCCAGAAGGACTGGCCGCAACAATCAGAGCCTTAATCAGAGAGAAAAATGGAAAGTGACCATTACACTATGTTCTCTGGTCTTTGCACCGCGTCAGGCAACCTGAGTGATAGCCCAGCACTCTCTTTTCGCATGCTATGGCGCACTGATGCGCCGACAGACAAGCTGTCGCTCCGTTGCGGAACATCTGCCGTTGTCCTGATTTACTGTCCGATTGGAATTGATGAGGCACAACCCTTTACTCAAAAGGCCTTCATCGCAGCGATGTGCCGGGGCTTTTGCAGCAGACCGGCGGCCTATGCTGCGGAGCATCCTGCTTCAGCCCTACTCAACCTACGGGCATGCAGGCCTGCCTGCTGCATGAACAAACGGGAAACGACCAAATCCAACCAGAAATCCGGTGTCATCTCACCTGCAGACGCCCGCTTCCTCAGTGAGCATGTTTGCGATCTTCTTTTCAACTCCCCTCACGTGGTAGGAAAGTGTGCTCTTCGACATCTTCATCTTATTGCTCAACTGTGTAAGACTGGCACCACGCGGCCAGTCAAAAAATCCAAGTTCATTGATTGTGCTTATCAGCTTCACTTCATCTCCCGAGAGCATTGCCATCATATGGGCCATGTTTAGCCTGTTGAAAGATGCCGGATATTGCTGAAAGAACTCCTCCTGTGCTATTGAATTCATGGAGATTATTGTTGTGAATTTATCATTCACGTCTTTCTCAGTGAGAGGTTTCAGCCCGCTGTTGATATAGAACCACTTCTCCCTCCCTTTGCCCACCATAATCGGGTGTATGCGGAAACCCAGTTTCGAGGTCTTGCGGAACATGGATGTCTGCTGCATCCTGTAGAAAACCATGGCAATGCCGCTTTTCTTTGATATCAGGTTGAAATTTGAAACTCTGCGATGCGATGAAAGGAACTTAAGTGCGGAATTCAGCTCCTGCTTTTCAGTTGAATATATTATTGCGAATATGTCCTGGTATTTTCCGGATGATTCGGTGTTCATCAGCAGTATGCATGTATTTTCGAAAGTTTCAGTTGTCTCTATATTCGGACAGTCAGTCTGGGTTATGGTCAGTTCCCACAGTTCCATGATCCGAACATGTACAACTGTAGATATTAACTCACTGCCTCGGCGATACTGTCTATTTTTGCCTGCAAACATTGACTTGAATGCTTCCACTCAGCATCTTTGATATAGCAGAGTTCAGGGTAATGCCGGAACTCTACTCCATACACGGTAGCATCGGACCGACTTGTTTATTTCAGAGAATACAGACGCACTACACTGTCCTGCTTCAACTTTCTCTGTTCACATTCGGCAAAGGTTCAGTTCCCGTGAAATCATAGATTGCTGTGTTTCTTCTCGCTGAGCGCGATCCTTGACGAAAATGACAGAGCTGATACTATTACGGTAGCCAATGAAAGAACAAGGAATGCGCCCTGAAGACTGCCCATCGCCCACGCCTCGCTCAGCAGGACGACGATCACGGGGCTGGCTGCAGAGCCGGAACCTACTGCTGTCCATATTACTCCCCGGCTCAGATGAGCGTCCCCGGCTCTGCCCATTTTCGTTGCGATCGGAAACAGGATCGGGAAACCGCTGAAAGCGAACAGGCTGAACAGGCCGAGCGACGCCGCATCGAAGTAGAGGTTCAGAGGATAGAGCAGGAATACCATGACGAAGACGCCGGACATCAGTGTCGTCAGGAACAGCGTCCTGATGAGACCGATTCTGTCTGAAATCCAGCCAATCATGATCTGACCGGGGATTGGAAGAGACAGTATGACCGTCATCATGAGACCAAGGCTCAGGCCGTAAGGGAGCAGATGTGCCCTTATGAAGTAGGTTGGCAGATACAGTATGATCCCGGTGGAGGCCGCATTCCTCACAAAAGTCAGAACAATCAGCGGCCACGTCCCCCTTACTGCCGGTCCTATCCTGTCCCAGCTGCGCGCACTGCCGCTTCCCGGGACTGGCACGTTTTCTCCTTCAATAAATCGGAAGAAGATGAATATCGGCGCACCGGCAGCAATGCACGCCGTCCCTATGAGCATCAGTCCGCCGGAGAGCATGAACGCTCCGAAAGCCACTACTGAGATTGTGAGAAATATCGCTCTTCCGAAACTGCCAAGAGATCCGTTCACTCCGAGTGCGACGCCCATCGCCTCGTTACCGAAACTCTTCTGCACGATGCCGCTGCCGATTGGATGGTAATAACTCGAGCCGAAGCCCGCTATGCACGATGAGACTATTATTCCCGCGTAGGCAAGTTGCGTGTATGTGCCGAGAAATGAGGCTGACAAGCCTGTGAGGAATATGCCTATACCGAGTATCAGAAGTCCTTCTCCCAGCCCCCTTCCGGTGTTTCCGAGGCGCGCGACCCGTGAAACGGCAACGGGACTGCCGAAGGAGGAGAAGAGGTAGAAGGACGCCGCGACCGCAGCAAGCGCGTAACTGCTCGAAATTGTGTACGCAAGCAGGGGTAAGACGACCGGAAGAAGTGCGCTTTCACCGTCGTTGACAAAATGCGCAACTGACGTCACCATGAGCACGAATGAGTTCTTTCCGAAGTGTGTGGACTGCGTCATGCTGCCCCCGGCTTCAGGGGGTCAATGAGTTCCGTAAGACCGATAAAGCTGCTGAGTGATATCACTTGCCGGCCTTCATGTCCAGGTCGAACTGCTTTATCGTGTAGTTTCTGGGGCTGGAAAAGGGCCTGAAGTATCTTCCGTTCCCTTTGTAGAATTTTGAAAAGAATTCCACATAGAGAAGCCTTGCGCCCTGTATCCCGGACTCGAAAACTGCTATGATGAGATTGAAAACCTGTCCCACGATCACGATGAAGATGCCTACGGGTATGAGCAGCGGATCGGATGCGAAAGCCCTCAGCGCTATGTTGATGACGCTCGCGAGTATGACGGAGGCAAGGAGTATGCCGACAATCCTTGTGTACGATAGAATGTGGCTGATTATTGACGGAATCTCCATCCCGCCCATCGTTCCCTCCATCGCAAGCACCGTCACAACACCGCCAATAATGAGCGCTATCGGCACCGAGACTGAGGGATTGGCCAGGTTCATCGGAACGCGGTGCAGAAGGTTGAGTCCGAACACGGCAATGCCCCACGCGAATGCGAGCCAGCCGGCCTTGGCTGCGATACCCTTCCTGTGGCCCACAGTGTGCTCATTGACGGCGCCGAGCACAAGACCAAATGAGACGAGCAGCAGACCGATGTATCCGGAAATCAGCAGCAGTTTTGCCAGTCCCGGCTCAACGGCAAATACGGTGAACGGCAGGACCTGAAATCCGAAAAACTCGTTGAAGAGCAGACCGATGACTATTGCAATAATGGAGGACGGAATAAGTGCCTTCGCAAGCGTCTTGAGGGCATTTGGTCCCATGATCATGAGCACGAACCGGCTCAGAAACCCGGGTATGTGGCTGTGCGCCACAGGATGGTCAAGCCTGTGAATTATGAACAGCGAAATCAGCAGTATTGCAAGTCCGTACCCCCAGTCGCCGACCATCAGTCCGAAGAAGAGCGGGAATACAAATGCAAAAACAAGCGTAGGGTCGATTTCATACTCTCTGGGAAGTGAGTAGAAACGGATGAAAAATTCAAACAGCCTGATGCTGCGCGGATTGCGGAAAAGTGTCGGTGGTTCCTCGTTCGTTTGCACTTTGGACAGTATGACGTTGCCGGATGTCAGGCTGTCAAGCATTTCACCGAGCATGCCGTAGTAGCGTGCCGGAATCCACCCCTCGAGTGCAAAAGCGTCCACCGTGCCGGCCAGCTTCTCCGACACATCGTATTTTTTCGCCTCGATGTCCAGCTGCTCCCTGATCTGCGCTATTGTCGCGAAATGCATGTCCGCGATCTCTGCTAGCCTCTTTGAAACGGCCTCCAGCTCGCCCTTCAGGGAATGCACTTCGGCATCTGTCCTTTCGATGAATTCGGAGGGCGTTCCGCTCATTTCCGGTATAGCCACCAGGCTTATGCCCTTCTCATTCGCGAGACGCGCGAGTTCTGTTTCCCTGTTGACACGGACTGCGACGAGGTACGCACCGTCAATGTCCCTCACAATGACATCGTCGATTGCGCCCTTCACGGCGCTCTTTATGTCTGCTTCACCGCCGGATGCTATGAACGACGAGATGTGTGCAGATCTGAACACCGACAGATCGCAGTCCAGTCCCTTCATCTTCTGAGCTATGTTCAGTCTGTTCTCAAGTTCTCTCAATGTGGCGTTCAGGGCAATCTCCTTATCCTTCAGGGACTTTATTTCGCCGTCTATGTTCACCTTCGCCGCTGCTTCCAGCAGCTCCTTTGTGGAGCTGAAATATTTCCTGTCGCCTACCCTGCGGCGTGGCAGGACTGCCTCCATTCCCCTGAACCTGAGCATCTCCCTGTTCAGCGCTTCAACATTCTCGGCTGTGACTCTCTTCTGCAGCATTTCGGCCGCTTCGCCGCTCAGTTCCTCAAGCTGCATGACGCCAACATCATGCAGCGCTGAAATCACGGTCTTTCTGCAGCCGTTGGAGCCTATAACCCTGACCCTGATTATCTTCTCCGACCGCAGCAGCATGCCTATTCCTCCAGATACTTTCCGATGAGGGTGTGGACTATGCCCTCTATGTCCTTCTTTGTTATATTGAGCACGACGTCTTCGGTGCTGCGCTTCGCTTCGGAGAGAATTTTCTTACGTTTCCTGTCCACCTGCTCCTTTGTCTTCTGAAGCGCTTCATCCCTTTCCCTGCCGGCCTTACTGACGGCCTCATCAATCCGGGCCTGCATTTCTCTCTTCATCGCTTCCAGCTTCTCTTCCTGCTGTCTGGAGAACTCCTGCAGGTCGTGTTCGACCTTCAGTTCGCTCTCTTTTATTGTCCTGAGTATCTCTATGTCGTCGGTAATTCAAAACACCCCTGTCATAACTATTATTATGCCGACCATCGCAATGACTGGATTAAGGACCAGGAACAGCATCCTCAGCCTGATGAAGAGCCTGAGTTTGCTGTTCTGCCTGATCATCTCGCGTGTTATGGTGATCCTGGGGTAGTAATCTCTCGCCCTGTACTTCACATTCATTTTACGCACCCTCCTCCGCGGCGGTGCGCTGGACCATCTTCCTCTTGATTGTCTTCAGCGTAGTGAATGTGTCCCTCTCTATCTCATCGAGTCTCATCCTTATGTGTTTGGCAGCCGCGCTCAGCTGAGGTATGAGCATATTCTCTATGGCGTTGGACCGCCTCTTTGTCTTGTCTATTTCCTGCAGCAGCCTGCGCATCGAATTCTCCTTTTCCGCTATCTCTATCATCGATGAGAAGAC
The DNA here is from genome assembly GCA_019721035.1 of Candidatus Sysuiplasma acidicola. Lineage (NCBI taxonomy): Archaea > Methanobacteriati > Thermoplasmatota > Thermoplasmata > Candidatus Sysuiplasmatales > Candidatus Sysuiplasmataceae > Candidatus Sysuiplasma > Candidatus Sysuiplasma acidicola. The sequence continues at coordinate 10,479 of JAHEAA010000001.1, read as the reverse complement.
AGTCTCGAACCTTCTGATAGCATCATTTATCGGTGCCGGGACAGACGTCGCCCTGTATTCCGGGCTCAGAACCGATGCTCCAGCTCTGTAACTCAGTTCCGGAACCCTGACGCCCATCACGTTCTTGGCGCCCACGCCCAGTGCCGAATTTGCAGACATCTGTGCCACGCGCTCCACTTCCATCGCGCCGCTCATGACTTCGGCCATCTTCATGGATTCAAGCGCCCTGCCGACATCCGCTCTGAGGTTTTCCCTGAGCCCGCGCACCTTTCTGCTAATCGCAAAAAATTCCATTACAAGCGCATTTCTCTTCATCTTCAGCAGATCCAGGCCTCTCTTTGCCAGCTTTATCCTTCTGTTTGTCCGTATAAGCTCAATGCGCGTAGGCTTGATCTGCTGTGCAGGCATCAGTCTTTCCTCCACTTGCCGTACTTGCCTATGTATTCGCGCTTAACTCTCTTCATCTCGTTTTCGGGCAGTGTGCTGAGCAGCTCCCATCCGAGATCGAGCGTAGTCTCAATCGTCCTGTCTTCGTACACACCCTGATTCACAAACTTCTTTTCGAACTCGTCCGCAAACTTCAGGTAGAGTCTGTCGTTGGCTCCCAGTGCCTCCTCGCCGACGATGGCGCTGAGCGAACGGAGATCCTTGCCGTTTGCATAGGCTGAGTACAGCTGGTCTGCCACGCCCCTGTGGTCCTCTCTTGTCCTCTTTGCCCCAATGCCCTGGTTCATTAGTCTTGACAGGGACGGAAGAACATCGATTGCGGGGTAGATGCCCTTCCTCTGCAGATCCCTGCTCAGAACCGTCTGTCCCTCTGTTATGTAGCCTGTAAGATCAGGTATGGGGTGCGTTATGTCGTCACCGGGCATCGTGAGTATCGGTATCTGTGTTATGGAGCCGTTCTTGCCGCGTATCTTGCCCGCACGCTCATATATCGTGCTCAAATCAGTGTACATGTAACCGGGGTACCCCCTTCTGCCGGGCACCTCCTCCCTGGCAGAGGATATCTCACGCAGCGCCTCACAGTAGTTCGTCATGTCCGTCAATATGACGAGTATGTGCATGCCCCTCTCATACGCAAGGTATTCGGCCGTCGTCAGCGCCACCTTGGGAAGTATGATGCGCTCCATCGACGGGTCGGAGGAGAGGTTGAGGAAGAGGACCGCTCTTGAAAGGGCGCCCGTGTTTCTGAACTCGCTTATGAAAAAGTTTGCCTCCTCGCTCGTTATTCCCATGGCGCCGAATATGACTGCAAAATTCTCTCCCTTACCGAGCACCTTTGCCTGTCTGGCTATCTGTGCCGCGACCATGTTGTGCGCCATGCCTGAGCCGGAGAATATGGGGAGCTTCTGTCCTCTCACCAGCGTATTCATACCGTCTATTGTCGAGATGCCAGTCTCTATGAATTCCGACGGCTCTTCTCTCGAGTAGGGGTTGATGGCATTTCCAACGATTTCGATCTTCTCCTTGCTTACGATCTTGGGGCCGCCGTCCGTCGGCTCGCCAAGGCCGTTGAATATCCTGCCGAGCATTTCGTCCGACACGTTTATTCTGGCCGTGCTGCCCGAAAACTTCACGCGCGTCCTGCTCGCATCCAGTCCTGCTGTAGGTCCGAACACCTGCACCACCGCGAGTCCGGCGCTGGTATCCAGCACCTGTCCCATCCTGATCATGCCGTCTCCGCTCTTTATCTCAACGAGTTCGTTGTAAGCGGCATTCTGCACATTCTCCACAAACAGCAGCGGTCCCGAAATCTGTGATATCGACTTGTAACTGACACCCGGCATATTCATGCCTCCACGGCGCCCACCTGCGCCTTAATTTCGCTGAGCAGTCCTTCAAAGTACTGCTGGAAATCAGCTTCCCTGACTTCCTTCATCCTGGAAATCTTGCCCCTCACTTCGAGTGCTGCGAGCTTTTCCATGGAAACGCCGCGCTCGATGGCCTCGTTCTGGCAGCGCGACATCTCGATTATTGTTTTCAGCATGCCGTACTGCTTCCTGGTGGAGCAGTACGAGTCGACTTCATCAAACGCGCTCTGCTGCAGGAAATCTTCCCTTATCATCCGCGAAATATCCAGTATTGCCTTCTCCTTCTCAGGGAGGGCATCATATCCGACCAGCTGAACGACTTCCTGCAGTTCTGCCTCTTTCTGCAGTATCGCCATCGACTCCGCATAGACGGACTGCCAGTCCTGCGCTACGTTCTTTTCATACCATTTGGACAGTTCCAGCTGGTAAAGCGAATAGCTGTTCAGCCAGTTTATTGAAGGGAAATGCCTTCTCGAGGCGAGCGACGAGTCGAGTGCCCAGAAGACTCTTGTAACCCGAAGCGTGTTTTGTGAAACCGGTTCTGAAATGTCCCCTCCGGGGGGAGAGACTGCGCCGACGATTGTGACCGAACCATACCGTTCGTCCGGCGAGACGACACGCGAGTTACCCGAACGTTCATAGAATTCTGAAACCTTCCTTCCCAGGTACGCCGGGTATCCTTCTTCTCCAGGCATCTCTTCCAGCCTGCCGGATATCTCACGCAGCGCCTCGGCCCATCTGGATGTGCTGTCTGCCATGAGTGCAACATCGTATCCCATGTCCCTGTAGTATTCTGCAATCGTTATGCCCGTGTATATGCTCGCCTCCCTTGCCGCCACGGGCATATTTGATGTATTGGCAATGAGCACGGTTCTCTCCATCAGCGGTTTGCCGCTTTTCGGGTCAAGCAGCTCGGGAAATGTTGCCAGTATCTCCGTCATCTCATTTCCCCTCTCCCCGCATCCAACATAGACCACGATATCGCTGTCGGACCATTTCGACAGCTGATGCTGAACGACGGTCTTGCCCGAGCCGAACGGCCCGGGAACCGCAACCGTTCCGCCTTTCGCGACCGGAAACAGAGAGTCTATGACCCGCTGGCCGGTTATCAGGGGCGTGTTCGGAGGCAGTTTATGCATGACCTTCCTCGCCTCCCTGACCGGCCACTCCTGTTTCAGTCTGACCGGCACCTCTCCTTTGTCTGTCTTGACGGTGGTAACCGTATCAGAAACTGTGTACTCTCCCTCGCTGTTTTCGCCCAAGGTGCCTGACACGCCGTATGGAATCATGATCCTGTGTGTTATGAGGCTTGTTTCCTGGACCTCCCCTATTACCTGTCCAGTCGAAACCTTGTCTCCTTTCTTCAGCAAAGGCTTGTACAGCCATTTCCTGGTCTCGTCCAGCGGGCTGGCGGAAAATCCTCTTCTTATGAAATCACCGCTCTTTTCACGTATGACATCGAGCGGTCTCTGTATGCCGTCGTAAATGGATTTCAGCAGACCCGGACCCAGCTCGACCGAAAGTGGTTTCCCGACATTTTCCACTTTCTCGCCGGGCCGTATTCCGCTCGTATCCTCGTAGACCTGGATCGTAACACGTTCGCCGGAAATTCTTATCACTTCGCCCACGAGTCCGAGCTCTCCGACTCTGACGACGTCATACATCCTTACGTCTTTCAGATCCTCCGCGATGACGACCGGTCCAGAAACTCTTGCAACTTTTCCCATTTATTCACCTGCCTATTTCGACGCCAAGAACCCTCTTTGCAAACTTCTCTATCGACTCTTCCTCACTTCCGCCCGGAAGAGGAACAAATACTACAAGCGGAGTCGTGGATGTGTTCACCAGATCGACTGTCTTGCTGTCCATGTATTTTCTGACATTTTCGGACAGCATGATGAAGGAATGCTTTCCCGCGTCGTACAGTTCCCTGAACTTTTCCACAGCCTGGACGCCCTCCGCAGGAAAAGCATCGACTATGCCGAGGAGTCTGAACCCCAGGGCCAGCTCCCTCTCACCGATGACAGCAACTTCACCCATGAAACTGCTTCCGGGCAAGACTCACACCCCTCCAGCAAGCGGCGCTATCTTCTGCGGTTCAATGCCGTATACCTTGCTAGTGGCGATAGCACGCAATACATCTCTCTCCCTCTCCGCCCTGAACACAAACGCGAAAACCGAGCCGATGGACAGTGACTGGGATGAAAGGATGCCTGCATATCTGTCATAAATGTGGTTCCGCATGCCCGATTCAAAACTATTCAGATCGCCGCTTTCCCTGTATCTGGCTGCAACATCACCGGTGCCGAATCTGTCTCCGAGTTTGCCGGCCATCTCCTCGACGCTCTCAGATCCGTAGAGCGCCTGGAAGTTCTCCATTGAAAGCGTTCCGTACGGCAGCAGTGATTCCCTTATTCTCTCGAACTGCACCTTCATCTGTTTTGCCGTGAGTAGAACAATGATGTTGTATGCGTCAACTTCCTCACCGAAGTATCGAATAAGCGGTCCTTCGTTGCCCAGATAGAATCTCAGACTCGCGAACAGCCGTTTATAATAGAATCTGTCCAGCGCATGCAGCATGGGCGCAACATCACCCTCTTTGCGGTATTTTTCCATTTCCTGCATGAGAACCTGACCATAGCCGTATCGCGAAAGGGTTTCCACCAGTGCATCCATTCCGGACTGGCCCAGGAGTATGTTGAAATCGTCCGCCGTCATGTTGCCTGCAAAGGCTCCGACAGGTACATCCCTGAAGCTCACAAGAAAAGCCTCCGATTGTCTGAGGGAATAGCCAACGTATATCGAGGTTATTATTGATTTTATATTCCTGACGTCCCACTTGGATAGATAGGCCTTCAGCATATCCGAAGCATTGGGCGGAGGAGCGAACAGGGCTATTCTGTTTCTTCTGACAAGTCTCCTGTTGATTGCCATATCAAGCAGTTCGGGATTACTGTATCTGGAATAGAGGGCGTCAATATCCTCCTTGTATGCCGTTGCAGACAGTGCCCTTGTGATCGCCTCAATATCCATTTCACGGAGGTTTGCGATGAAGCCATCGCTGAGGAACTCCATTCTTGCTGCCTTTATTCTTCCATAACTTCCGGAATATGTGGAATCCATCTTACTTAGCACCGATTCTCTCATACAGCTCAAGCGAGAGGCTGTCTCTGAGATCTTTCATCATGGTCGTGATCGTCAGATCAATCTCCATGCTTCCGTCGCGCGACTCTGCAATCAGCCCGCCGTAAGGGTCTACTTCCTCCGCCTTGATTTTGACTCCCTTTATGCCCTTGATCAGCGGAGCGTCGGAACCGTTTACCCTGACTGTGCATCCCTCGCCCAGTTTCTTCACGGCAAGGCTTACCATCTCTGTCGTCATCTTCTTGTAAGATTTGGAGGAGTGCATCTCCTTCATGAAGTCAAACGCCTTGGCCAGCATCTCCTCGACAAGTTCCGTCCTCTTTTCCCATACGAGTTTCCTCGCCTCTATTTCCGCATTCGACTGTTCCATGTTCTCCAGGGACCGGCACTCCTCCGCACTCTGCCGGGCCGAAGCAGCGGCGATTTCCTGTATCCTCCTTTCCGTCTCCTTTTCAAGCAGGCGCATCTGTTCTTCAAATCTGGCTGCAATGTGCTCTGTCTCAGCTGCCTTGCGCTGCTCGATTGACTGGAGGATGTTCTCTAGTGGCATCTCAGCACTTCACAGTATGTGTAACAGCAGAATCAGACCAAGCACAAATCCGAGTATCCAGAGAGTTTCAGGTATAACAAAGAAAAACAGTACCTGCCCGAACTTCTCCGGTTTCTCCGCGATAATTCCCATTCCCGCAGCACCTATTCCCTGCTGTGCCATTCCTGTGCCTATCAGACCGCCTGCAATGGAAATCGATGCGGCTATTGCGAGAAGAGCATCCACTGTGGTTACGGTTGCTACCATTAAATATTCACCGTCTGCACTATTTGACCTCCTTATAAAAAACTTACCTTGTCCGGAACATGTTTCGGCCCTTCTGACTGAACACTTCCCGCCCGCTGCACCGGTGTTCCACAGTCTGCAGAACTATTTCTCCAGCGATGGGCTGAACGGTCGGGATCCGGAGGACATTCGCCATATGAAAAACGGCGAATAAAGTGGAAGCCGGGGAAAGGCGGCACTGCCCTCCTCTCACACGCCTTGGTGTAATTGAGACGGTTGCAGACATGATGGTTTTCCCATACAACATGCCTGCGCAATGGAGAATATTCGATTGAATGTTAACTGTGTGCCGGACGTGATTGCGTGATGCAGTCACAGCCGGAGCGGCATGGACTCCGCTCCTTTTGCCGGCATCTGCGGTGCCCGGTGCGCATCACAGCATTTCGGCCTTCCGTTCCCTCCTGCCGGCTCTCGAGAAATCACTGAAATTAACGACTCTCAGTTCCAAATCAGACAGACTGATTACGGGCATTTTGGCAGGAATAGGCGTAATGTTTTTCATCTTCTGGTATGAAGTCTGCGACTGCCAGGTGCTGCCGCTCACGAGCTTAACTCCCCTGTAATCGGAAAGGCCGTAGGAATGTATGTGTCCCGTTATGAACACGTCCGGCACCTCGTCAATGACCAGGTAATCCTTTCTCTCGGGAGCAAGCGGTGTCCGTTCTCCGTAGACGGGCGCCAGATGCCTTCTCTTCAGCAGCTCAACCATGGCCTCTATTGGCTTTTCCCACGAGAGTCCGGGGATGGTGCTGATGACATCATCGAAACTTCTGCCGTGGTAGGAGAGTATTCTCCTTCCCTCCAGCTCAATGAGCGACGGATTCCCGACGAATGTGACGTTCGAGTCGAACATTTTCCTTATCTCCTGCTGAAATGTCGGCTGCGGTTCGGCGGGTCTCACTGCATCGTGATTTCCGGGCATGAGTATCGGCCTGACCCAATCAGGCAGTTCGGAGAAATACTGCGACACGCGCTGATACTGCTCGAACACGTCGCTTATCTCCAGATCATCCTCCTGATCCGGATACACTCCGATGCCGTCTGCAAGATCACCTGAGACGATCAGGTAATTTATGTCTCTCGCCTCAGGAGAGCTCTTGAGCCAGGCGAGCAGGCTGTCCCATTCCTCCCTCAGGAATGTCCTGCTTCCCACGTGTGTGTCGGAGAGCACGGCCACTTTGGAATCCGTGGCTATCTTCTCCGTTACCCTGTTGAACGGCACATCTGGCCTGATCAGCGAGTCGGCCACCAGCATCTTTCTGTCCCTGCCCATCCTGCCGTGTATGCCTATGACTTCATCCTTCAGGATTGTGTCAAATCCCTTGTCCTTCAGCAGCAGAACAGTGCACCGCTCCTCCTCGTCCTCTATCTCCAGTATTCTGTGGCCGTTCTTTGTCTGATGCACTGAATTGACTATGCCTATGACTTTCGCATCTCTGTTGACGTGCACCACTTTGGAGATTGGTATCGCACCTGCCATGTCCTTTCTCTTCAGCAGTATCCTCTTGATCGAGTGAAATCGATCGCTGAAATACTTTGCAAAATCTTTGACATTACCGGTGGTCGTGCTGTTTCCGGTTATATCTCTGATGACGTGCGGGGCCTCCGGCACAGAAGATATGTGCCCCACCGTTCTCGGCACTTCGGGTGGCGCCGCCTGCGTGTCTTCCGGAGTGGCGGATAATATCATTTCAGCCGTTACGACGAGCGGAGGACTGTCAAGGGAATCGAGATATGACTGGAGCATCGCGAAACCGTCCATTCTTACACTCAGTCCCTTCAGTGCGTCAGGCTCAAGCAGGACGCCCCTGGATGAGGCAAGTTTCAGTATCTCCTCAGTTGAAGAATTCATTCCCCTTCTCTAATGCCATCTTATACTAAATGTACTTGCAGTGTGAGTGGCTGACTGCGACACGCAGCATATGCTATGAAAGCTGCTGGGTGCCAGCATCTGTCGATTCCGTGCTATACTCTTCACACATCGCACTTCCTGCTGCTGTACTATAACTACACCTGTCCATGGTGCAAAAGTCGTCGATGACTTGCCGTCCCAGTGTGAAATCATTCAAGAGAACACTCCCGCCGTATGGCAAAGGTTTTCATTGAGGTGACAAATGGTGTCTGCCGCCGGGGCAGCTGACTCGTTTAGATCCCGGGCGGTGCGGAACTTGAAATATATCGCAGTTACAATACTCGGGAGAGATACGGAAGGCATTCTGGCTCGTGCCATCGATTCCGTTTTGCGCGGCGGTTCACGCATAGTCGACATACAGCAGAGCGTCGTGCATGGTATACTCAGTCTGTTCATACTCACGGAAGGCGAGTCGGCCGCCGTTCCGTTCAAAGAGAGGATGATCGGCGCTCTTTCCGGCTTTGACCTCTCCGTTGACGTTCATGAAACAGAAGAATACGTTACAGACTCGTTCTCGGAAAAGTATGTTATAACGATGATAGGCAGGCCATCGGGCGAAATGCTCAGAATATTCGCGGTGACTGCCGCTTCACTGGGTATCAACAACATCAGGATCAATATGCTCAGCAGGGGGGACCTCTCTGCCATGCAGTTCGTGGTGGATCTGGACGGATGCCCGCCGGAAAAAGCAAGGAAGGGCATTGAGCAGGCTATGTCCGGACTGGAAGTGGATATTGTTTTTGAGCAGGAGTCGACATTCAGGATGGGCAAAAAACTCATAGTTTTCGACATGGACTCCACTCTGGTAAGCAACGAAACCATTGATGAGCTGGCGGAAATTGCGGGCATAGGGGAAGACGTGAGCAGGATAACCGCGAGAGCAATGAACGGGGAGATAGACTACATACAGTCCATACGGGAACGGGTCAGACTCCTCAGGGGAATGACCTCATCTGTGCTGGAGGAGATGAAATCCTCCCTCACGCTGAACCCTGGAGCACGTGAGTTGATTTCGTCCCTCCGCTCGATGAAATACCGCATCGCTCTGGTCAGCGGCGGTTTCACGGAATTCACGGAGAAGATGAAAGAGGAGCTTGGCCTTGATTACGCATTCGGGAACAGGCTGGAGGTGAAGGATGGCCGTCTCACCGGAAATCTGGAGGAACCAATACTTGACGCCAGAGGGAAACAGCGTGTTATCGAGGAAATAATGATGGCCGAGGGCATCTCTTCGAAAGAGGTTGTTGTCGTAGGTGACGGTGCAAACGACACAATCATGGTCAAGAATGCGGGCCTCGGCATTGCCTTCAGGGGAAAGGATGTGCTCAGGAAGGTGGCAGACGGCTCGCTCTCCAGGAGCGATCTGCGATCTATACTCTACTGTCTCGGGCATTACGGCAACTGAGCATCGCCGGTTCCCGCGCTCCCCTCTTTTCCGGATTCCACAGGAAGTGCCGCTTCAATCCATTTTCTGTATCCGCGGGCAAGGTTGTACAGTTCCTTTCCGCGTGTCTTTCTGAGCGCCATCCTTGATCTGTGTCCTGTAGAGCAGACGAAAACAGTCGGAACAGGAAACAGCGTATTTCTCTCAATCCTGGTGAGCGGTATGTTAATTGCACCGGGAATATGCCCTCTCATGAATTCGGACCTCGATCTAACATCCACAATTCTCAGATCTTTCTGACGCCCGATCAACTCATAGAGTGCTGCACTGTCCAGGTCGGTATATGTCCCCTTTTCTGCATACGGCCAGCCGTAATATCTGTACGGCAGAAGTGCTGCTGCCAGGCCCAGAACAAGGAGAGATGTCAGAGCAATGAACGGGGCAGTGAATCCAAATGCGTTGTAGAGTGCGGCAAGAAACATGGCACAGAGGGCGAAAAGCGTGAGTACCAGCGGCAGCGTCCGCATACTGCTTCAGACCTCTCCCGCGCCGTCATGCGCTTCCGATAATCCGCCGTCACATTCCATGCAGTTCATTGTTCCCTGCGAACCATTCTGGGCTCGCCTTTGACCATCATCGTGCCTGCCAGTATGTCACCAAGTCTCTGTTTCCTTTCCGTAAACAACCCTATTAAGAAACCCACTATGTAGAGATTGCCCGGGAAGGAATCAACGACACGCAGAACATTCCTTACTATCACCTGCGTGTGATCCTGCGCCTTCATTGAACCTGCGTCCACCACCCTTATTCCGGTGAATCTCTTGCCGGGCGTCTGGCGTCCGTTCCATTCGAACACAATGAAGTAGATGATGCTGAGGACCAGCACGTCAGTTGAGAAATCAGTGGCGAAGGTCAATGGTCTGAAGAGCAGAGAGAACGGTATTGCAACAATGAGTATCAGTATGCCGATGACAGCCACAATGACAAGATCTATTATGAGGCTCACTATCCTGTCCGCAAGGGGGGCGAGTTCATACCCCATTTCCGTCAGTGATGCACGTCCGTGTTCCTGCTGGCCGCTCCCGCTCTCTTCACCAGCGGTCGAAAGCGTGAGAATACTGCCTGCCAACAACTGTTCACCGGTCGGGGTCTAACACCACGTAGACCTTAAATCTTGGTGATGGGGATCGTGAAATAGGGCAATCCGCGGGTAAACGACCTTGTCAAATTTTTCTTGATATTCCAGCAGCTTTATGGTTTCTGCGTACTCCGCCCGCTGCAGTCACACCTCTCGTCGTCAGTTGCAGACAGCGACACGGTTACTGCAGCGAACACAGTCAGTGTTGTGCGGAAATAACATGTTTCGGCGACCTCCCCCTGTCGCCGTTTA